>JBARPA010000292.1:0-21302 GCA_049642665.1 Candidatus Zixiibacteriota bacterium | reverse complement strand
GGCAAAGGGTCCCGATTCTCCGGGGGACGGCATTTCAAGATATTTCCGATATAGACTTCCTCCCGTTTAAAATCGATGGCTGCTAAGACCTTGTCCAAAAGCTGGCCTGCTCTTCCCACAAATGGTTTTCCCTGGAGGTCCTCTTCTCTCCCCGGAGCCTCGCCCACAAACATCAGATTGGCTTGAGGATTGCCCGTCCCAAAGACCAGGTTGGTTCTATACTCATGAAGATGACATTCCTGGCAGTTTTTTATGCTCTGGCGAAAGTTTTCCAGCTCCTGAGAAGGGTATGGGGAGGAGCTTTGGGGCTTTTCCGAAAGATAGAGCTGGTCAAATCCTAAATCTATCTGCTGCTTTATGAAGCGTTTGGTCAGGGCATATGCTTCCAGCATCTTTTCATATTCCATGTCCATCCTGTCCTTATCTGGATTTCTTCAATAATGCTGAAAATTTATCCAGTATCTTGTCAGCTAAATCCTTTTTGCTCATCAGGGGTAATTTATGAACTTTTCCTTTTTTATCTATGATGGTGGCGATGTTGGTATCCACCTCAAAGCCGGCACCGGGCTGGTTGGGGTTGTTTACCACCATCAAATCCAAATTCTTCTCTTTGAGTTTGAGTTTGGCATTCTTTATCTCGTTCTCGGTTTCAACTGAAAATCCCACCAGTATCTTTTTCCCTTTTCTTTTCCCCACCTCTTTTAAGATATCCGGGGTTTTTTTCAATTTCAAAACCAGTTCGCTCTGACTCTTCTTTATCTTTTTAGGCAAGGTTTTCTCCGGAGCAAAATCAGAGACTGCAGCAGCCATTATCAGGCAATCCGCTTTCCTGAAATTATTTTTCACCTGTGTTCTCATCTGTGAGGCATTATCAACGGAGATGAAGTTAATGTCCCCGGGAGGTTCCAAAGAGGAGGGTCCGCTGATTAAAGTTACTTTAGCTCCTCTGGAAAGAGCAGCCTGGGCTATGGCAAAACCCATCTTGCCGCTGGAGCGATTGGAGATATATCTTATGGGATCAATGGGTTCCACAGTTCGGGAGGCAGTTACCAGGATGGATTTACCCTCCAGGTCTCTCTTTGTGCTTAGAAGCTTAACCACCTCTTCTACAATCTGTTCCGGCTCAGCCATTCTTCCCTTGCCCTCATATCCGCAGGCTAAGTCTCCGGTGCCCGGTTCAATAAATCTGTACCCTAATTTCTTTAGTTCAGAAATATTTTCCTGGAGTATGGGATTTTCCCACATCTTCACATTCATGGCCGGAGCTAAAATCACCTGAGATTTAGTGGATATAACAATTGTTGAAAGGATGTCATCGGCGATACCTGCCTTTATCTTCCCGATTACATTAGCGGTAGCTGGAGCGATCAGGATTAGATCGCACCAATCAGCCAGGCTCACGTGTCTGGTGCCCACCATCTTTTTTTCAGGGAAAAGCTGGGTTACCACCTCGTTTTCGGAGAGAGTTTCCATGGTCAGAGGGGTGATGAATTTTGTTCCAGCCTGGGTCATCACCACAATGACCTCAACCCCCAACTTTTTGAGTTTCCTGCAGACCAAAGCGGACTTATAGACTGCAATACCCCCGGTGATTCCCAGAATTATCTTTTTACCTTTAAGCATTCTATTAAACCGTCAGCGGACTGCAGTCGACCGACCGCAGACATTATAAGTAATAAAACTTATTTAAGCAAGATATTAATGCCTGAAATGTCTGATCCCGGTGAAAATCATAGGTATATTGTGTTCGTTGCAAGCTTTGATAACCTCAGGATCGCCTTTGGATCCACCGGGTTGGATAATAGCCTTCACACCGGTTTTGACAGCCTCATCCACACTATCCCGCATGGGGAAAAAAGCGTCAGAGGCCAGGACCGCCCCTTGTGATCTTTGACCGGCTTTCCTTTTAGCTATTATAACTGAATCCACCCGGCTCATTTGGCCCGCTCCGATTCCCACGGTCTTTTCTCCCTGCACCAGAACAATGGCATTGGATTTAATCCATTTCACAGTCTTCCAGGCAAAGAGTAGCGATTGAACCTGTTCCCGGCTTGGCTGAGCCTGAGTTACCACCTTTGAATCGCTTTCCTTTATCTGGTGCTGATCTGAGGTCTGGATTAAAAGTCCTCCCTTTATGGCCTTTAAATCATAATGGGTTGATTTTTTTGAATCAAGAAGCTCGGGACAGCTAAGGAATCTTCGGTTTTTCTTCTTTTTCAGAAGCTGGAAGGCATCTGGTTCATATCCCGGAGCAATTACGCATTCCACAAAGAAGGTATCGTGAATTTTTTTTGCTGTTTCCAGATCCACTACCCGGTTTAAGCCTATTATGCATCCGAAAGCAGATAAAGGATCGGATGCCAGGGCATCCTCATAGGCTTGAGCCAAAGTATCTCCACAGGCAGCTCCACAGGGGTTGGTATGCTTGATAACTGCAGCAAAAGGTTTTTCAAAATCCTGGATCATTCCCAGAGTGGCATCCAGATCATTTATATTGTTAAAGGAAAGCTCCTTTCCGGATAGAATCTCTGATGAGGCGATGGAGGGTCCGGCAGAATTTAACTCCTTGTAAAAGGCAGCCTTCTGATGAGGGTTTTCCCCGTATCTTAAGGTTTGAACCTTCTGATAGGATGAATTAAAGAAGAGTGGAAATTCATCTTCCTTTTTGGTCTCTTTTTCGAAATGGTTAGATATGATCCGGTCATAGGATGCCGTATGTTTAAAAGCCTCCAGGGCCAGGCTCATCCGGGTGGAGAGGGAGAGTCCGCCTTCGTTTTCCTCCATTTCCTGGATTATCCTTTCATAGGAGTCAGGGTCGGATAGCACTGTTACCCAGAGATAATTTTTGGCAGCTGCTCTTAAAAGTGTTACACCACCTATATCGATTTGCTCGATTATTTCATCCGGGGAAACATCCTTTTTTTTAATGGTCTCCTCAAAGGGGTAAAGGTTAACCACCACCATATCCAGAGGTTTCAGATTATGCAGGGCGATCTCCTTTTTATGCTCATCATCGTCCCTTTTGGCCAGGATGGCTCCGAACACTTTAGGATGGAGTGTCTTAACCCTTCCTCCTAATATCTCGGGAGAGTTCGTGAAATTTGTAATGGAGGTGGTTTTTGTCCCGGACTTTTTAAGGTAAGCTTCAGTGCCGCCGGTGGAGATGAGCTCCACTCCGAATTTTTCCAGCCCCTTGGCCAAATATGTCAAGTTATTTTTATCCGAGACGCTGATCAAAGCTCTTCTTATCTTTACCAGTCTTTTATCCTCGTTCATTGTTCATTTTGTCTCCGTAACTTTTGCTTTGACTAATCTATCATGTGCCTGTTTGTATTTCTGTTTGGTTTTCTTTATTACCTCAGCAGGGAGATTGGGGGCGGGTGGTTTTTTATCCCATTTGGTCTTTTCCAGAAAATCTCTAACATATTGTTTGTCGAAATTATCCTGAGGTTTGCCCGGTTTGTAGCTTTTTACGGGCCAGAACCTGGAGGAGTCAGGGGAGAGGATCTCATCGATTAAAATGATCTGCCCGTTGGATATTCCGAATTCGAATTTGGTATCAGCTATAATTATACCCTGCTTTTCCGCATAAGTTGATGCTGACTGGTAGATTTTGATGCTCTTGTCTCTCATGAAATTGCCCAGATGCCTGCCTATTAACCTCACCATCTGGTCAAAGGAGATATTAAGATCATGATGTTTATCCACTTTGGTAGCAGGGGTGAAGACGGGGGAAGGCAGTTTTTCCGATTCCTTCAGACGGGGAGAGAGGAAAATACCGTGCAAAACCAAATCCCGATCCTCGTTGAAACTCTCTAATTTCTCCTGATATTCTTTCCAGAAGGAACCTGCAATGTAGCCCCGAACCACACATTCCACATTGATCCTTTTAGCTTTTCTGACCAGCATGGATCTGTCCTTGAGTTCTTTCTTATATTTTTTCAATTCTTTCGGGTATTCGTCCGGATCAGCGGTGATCAGGTGGGTAGGGATTATGTCCTTGATGAAATCAAACCAGAACAAAGACATCTGGGTCAGGATCTTACCTTTTCCCGGAATCCCGTCAGGCAGCACACAATCAAAAGCGGAAATCCTGTCAGTGGCAATGATCAGAAGCTTATCTTTCAGATCATAAATGTCTCTTACTTTGCCTCTGGCATAAAGTTCGAACTCTTTTATCTCTGTTTCCATCAATGGCTTTTCCATAAGAACCTCCCAAAGTTAGATAAACTCTGATCTTATTCTCAAAAAAGAACTAAATGATTTATATTAAAGAATTAAATCTCTTTGAACTTTAACCTTTTCTTCCCTAAATACTTATACAGTCTAAGGGGCGCTTGTGTTTCACTTATAATCCACCAATGCCAGATATTGTGGTTTGTGGTCATCCTTGACCCGACCTCCCCCTGTCTTTACCACCACCCTTTTTGATTTCACCCTTATCTTTTCTTCTTCTTTTTTGTTGTATCTTTTACAACAGTATTATTTACCAATAACTTAGTAATATTATCCAGCTTGTCAACCTTTTTCTTAAATTTATTTTATTTTTTCAATTACACTACAATCTGATTTAGTTTCATTTAGAACAAAATCTGAAATATTCTCAAAGGGATTTCATTCACTTCTTAATGTGAACCCTGTTTTCCTTAATCTCTATTTTATCCTCAGCGAATAATTGAATCGCCTCGGAGTAGAGCTGGTGTTCGATTATCAAGACTCTCTGGGCTAAACTTTCAGGAGTATCATCTGATTCAACTGGAACGCATCTCTGCAAAATAATGGGACCGTGATCATATACCTCATCTACTATGTGAACACTTACACCGCTTACTTTCATCCCGGATTTTAATACTGCCTCATGAACATGCATGCCATACATCCCCTTGCCGCCGAAATGAGGCAAAAGACCTGGATGTATATTGAGTATCTTATTTTTATACGCTCTAATAACTGTGGGTGATAGTATTTTCATGTACCCCGCTAAAATTACTAAATCCACTTTATTTTCTTTGAGTATAGATAACAACTTATCGTCGAATTCATCCGCCGTATTAAACATTTTGTGGCTCAGATGGATGGTCGGGATATTGTGTTTTCTTGCTCTTTCCAGACAAAAGGCCTTGCTGTTATTGCTTATAACCGCCTTGATCTCGGCATTAAGTTTTCCCGATTCGATGTTATCGATTATTAACTGAAGGTTGGTTCCCCCGCCTGAGGCTAATACCACCAAGTTCAGCTTTTTCATTTTTTTAATTTCTCCTTTAGGATTTCATTTACCAAATTAGGATTGGCTTTACCTTTGGATTTTTTCATTACCTCCCCCACAAAAAAGCCAAATAGTTTTTCTTTGCCGGCCATGTAGCGCTTCACCTGCTCTTCATTTTCATCCAGAACGGAGTTTACCAGGGATTGGATTTCGTCTTTGTCGCTCAACTGGGAAAGACCCTTTTTCTCAACGATCTCTTCCGCACTTTTTCCTGTCTGGACCATTTCTCTGAAAACTTCCCTGGCAATCTTGGTGCTAATTAAATTTTCATCTATAAGTTGTAATAAATCAGTTAAACCCTCAGAAGTCAACTTAAAATCTTTTATACCGATTTTTCTTTGCTTTAGCTCCCTTAAGACCTCACTCATTACCCAATACCCGAAGATCATAGAATCGGTCAGAATCTGAGCATGAACCTCCAAGCCTATGACTACTTCATAATCCATTGAATTTTATGATTTTTCTGTACCTGCTAGTTCCCTTTTCAGTCGGGTCAGGGGACCCGACTAATACAGAATAAATAATATAGCAAAACCATTACTCGGTAACACAGGTTGTCCCAACCTGTGTTATCACACATCGGGACAATGTGTGATACCGTGATTAAATCTATGTGCTTAGCACGTAATCGAGCCTTTATGGCTCAATCCAAAGGCGTGAAGCCTCTGCTACGCGGTTTGATCAAAGATCTAAAAGGTGAACCTTCTTGTTTAAATTAGAATAATGAATGAAAAACTTGAACTCAAGAACTTATTTTGCTACTGCTGGTTTTAATTTCTTGAGCTCCATAAATGCTAAAGTCCATAAGGAATCGATATAGGTTCCCCAGGCGCCAGTGACAACTATAATATATATCAATCCAGCAAGTACCCCCAGGACAATTCCTAAGAGCAGATTGGCTACGGCTATAAGCACAAAGGGTATGGCCAGAATCAGTCCCACAACTATGAGTCCAATTATATAAACAATGGTGCTTCCGATAGAAATTATTGTTACCATTACAGTTTTGGCCAGATTATTTTTCAATGTTTCCCATGCACCAGCCAATGAATCAAAAACTCCTTTTCCCTCCAGAATACAGGTTCTGGTAGCATAGAAGTCTATCAAGCTTATGGCAATTATGGCCAGTATAAATAACGGTATCAGAAACATCCCGAAAAGCAAACCAAAAACACCGGAAGCGATAATTACCAAAATGAAAGGTACCAGAAGCAGGAAAATAGATGCCAGAACCAAAATCACTATTATGATCCAGATGCCCAGCATTCTCCAGAAATTCTTAATCCCTACACTCCAGCCGTCGCCAAATGTTGGTTTTTCTCCTGCTTGAATTCTTGACACACAGTGGATCAGTCCGCCCTGGGAGATTATTCCTAAGACCATAAATATCAAAAAGATCAAAAAAACAGCTAAAATCAGAAGCAGGATGATGGCAATGGCAAGTTCTCCGATGTGATTATCAATGGTTAATTTTAATCCATTTAATCCATGCCAGCTATCTGACCAGCACCCTATGGGTAATTTAAATTTTTCCCATTTATCTGGCAAGCGAACCATACCCCCGCCTCCACCGGATAAAGCTTGAACAAAAAAGCCAAAAACCCACAGGTATTTGAATTTCCACATTATGTCCAAGGCTTTTTTTACCAATCCTCCATAGTCCATAGAAACCTCACTTTTTAAAATTGTTTTCTAAAGTATTTGCCACACTCAAAAGCAGATTCTCAGACAGGTGGGGTTCTATGATCTGAAGCCCGATAGGTGAATCCTTGTCGGATGGATCATCTATTTTTTCTCCCAATTTGAAAGTTGTAGTGGGAGAGGTGGGGGTAATCAAAACGTCGTTTTTTTTGAATGTTCGGTCGAAATCCTGTTTTATCACTGTTATTTCATTTTGGGCCTGGTAAGTATGGAGCAAAGACACCTCCTCAGATCTAAAACCTTTTTTCTCCAGAACTCATATTCCATTTATAAACGTTTTTTAGCATGAGAGTCCAGACATTCCTGAAAACATCTTTTATAATACCTGTTCTAATATACTTCAATTTCTCTTCCAAAGTTTCGGTATAATCTTTTTTTGGCAAATCAATTGAGGTCGATTCTCTGGGATCCCATCCTGCAATTTTGGAATCCCACCTAAAAGTGCCAGTTTTCCCCTTTAGCTACTCATATGTCTATTTCCCCTGTCTTCAGTTGGTTTTTTTTCCAGAAGAGATATGTAAGAATTTATCTCAGAATTCTTTTTCTTTATATTGTCAAGGAATGAATTAATTACATTTTTACAGGAGACCTCTTTTTTTCTAAAAGCTTTTTTAACTCCCAGGCTTTAAATTTAGACAGTTCCATTTTCTGGAGTGGACTACACAGGACTAAAGTCTGGGCAAATACTTATCCAGCTCATAATCGCTTACATGTATCCGGTACATATCCCATTCCACCTTTTTGTTTGCCACCAGGCTGGAGAAGACATGTTCGCCCAGGACCTCACGAGCCAACTGGGAGTTCTCAAATACACAGATGGCCTCGTCCAGTGAACCAGGTAAGCAATCTATATTCAATTTCTTGCGTTCTGCAGGTGTGGAATGGTAGACGTCCTTCTCCACAGGAGCTGGTGGTTCCAGTTTCTCATCTATTCCCTTTAAACCCGCAGCCAGCATAAGGGCAAAGGCTAAATAAGGGTTACAGGCCGGATCAGGGGAACGGAGCTCGACCCGGGTGGCTTTTTCCTTGCGCGGCTTATATTCTGGGATTCGGATCAAAGCTGAGCGGTTGCGGGTTCCCCAGCAGATATAAGCAGGTGCTTCATAGCCGGGAACTAATCTTTTATATGAGTTAACCCACTGACTCAGAACCAGGCAGATCTCCTTCACATACTTGACCAGTCCTCCGATGTAGTATTTGGCAATAGGGGAGAGGTGATATTCTTTTTCGTCCGGATCGAAAAATATATTTCTTTCACCCTGAAAAAGGGACTGATGGATGTGCATACCGGACCCATTCTGTCCGAAAAGAGGCTTGGGCATAAAGGTAGCATAATAACCTTCCCTTAGTGCAAGCTCTTTAACCACCAGTCGGTAATACATTACAAAATCCGCCATAATCAAAGCTTCCTGATATCTCAGATCTATCTCATGCTGGGAAGGTGCCACCTCATGATGAGTGCACTCCACCGGTATCTCTATAGCCTCCAGAGCTGTGGCTGCTGCTTTTCGCATCCTGGTGCCGGGGCTGACCGTGCTGTAATCGAAATAACCACCCTGGTCTAAGGGAATGGGATGGTTGGGATCTTTGAAATAGAAATATTCGAGCTCTGGTCCGCAGTAAAAGGTCCAGTTTTTATCCTGAGCTTTTTTCAAAACCTTTTTTAAAATATGCCTGGAATCGCCAACAAAAGGATTACCATCCGGCGTGGTGATATCACACATCATAAATGCCACCTTCTCCTCGTTTACAGACCAGGGTAATATCCGAAAAGTGCGGGGATCAGGCCAGACCACCAGATCTGATTCCTCTATCCTGACAAATCCTTCCACCGAGGAGCCGTCGAATCCCTGTCCTTCATTGAAAATAGTCTCCATCTCCCTGGGTGTAATAGACATTCCCTTGAGCTGACCTAAGATGTCAGTGAACCAGAGTCTTACATACTTAACCTTGTTTTCTTCAATTGTTTTTAGAACACTATCTTTGGTTTTAGTCATAAGTTCTTCTCCTTGGAAAGTTTTTACACGTCATAATAAAGGTTCATCTCAAAGGGATGAGGTCTGTTTCTCACTTGATTGTACTCACCCATTTTATGATCTATCCAGGCTTCTAAGATATCCTCAGTGAATACATCTCCAGCTAGCAGGAAATGGTGATCTTTTTTCAGGGCATCCAGGGACTCCTTCAAAGTAGTGGGCAGGGGTTTTATCTTTTCCCTTTCCTCAGGGGGCAAAAGAAAGACGTTTTTATCAATGGGACCGAACCCAGCCTTAACCGGATCTATTTTTTTCTTTATCCCATCGATTCCGGCCAAAAGCTGAGCAGCCAGGGCTAAATAGATGTTACAGGTGGCATCGGAGGGCCGGAACTCAATCCTTTTTTCACTTGGTGCAGTTGCGTATTTGGGAATTCTTATGGCTGCGCTTCGGTTAGCCAGGGAGAAGAAGAGGTTCACGGGCGCCTCAAATCCGGTAACCAATCTCTTATATGAATTAGTGCTGGGATTGGTAAGGGCTAAAAGTGCTGGGCCGTGAGTTAAAAGACCTCCGATGTAATATAAGGCTAATTTGCTTAATCCCGCGTACCCATTCCTGTCGTAGAACAAAGGCTTTTTCTTCTTAAAAAGATGTTGATGAAAGTGCATTCCATTTCCAGCTTCATTGTATAGGGGTTTGGGCATAAAGGTAACAGTATGATTGTGACGCTTTGCCACCATCTTCACCACATATTTTACCCACATGCTTTCGTCCCCGATCCTGTCCATGGTATCTCCAACAATCTCGATTTCCGATTGACCCGGCCCACCTACCTCGTGATGATGATATCTAACCTTGATCCCGGACTCCTCTATTACCCTGGCCATCTCGCTCCTGACCTGATAAAGGTCGTCCAAAGGTGGAATGGCATGATACCCGGAATGAGTAGGAATCTTGTGTCCCAGGTTTTGCACCTCGACAAGTCCGGAGTTCCAATCTGCTTCATTGGAATCTATGATATAGGATGCCATATTGATGTCATTCTTATAGGATATGCTGTCAAAGATATAGAATTCAAACTCCGGTGACCAAAAACTCCGGTCAGCAATTTTGGTCTTTATCAGATATTCCTCGGCTTTACGGGCCAGGTATCTGGGCTCCCGGGGATAGATTTTCTGAGTATCCGCTTCAGCAGAGTTGCACACGAAGCTTAAAGTGGGCAGATTCCAGAAAGGATCCATCTTTGCAGATGAGACGTCAGGGATTAAGACCATATCCCCTGATTCCAGTTTTTTAAATCCCGGAGTACTTGCGCCATCATAAGGAACTCCTTGAGTAAACATTGAATCTTTCAGGTTCCGTGCCGGAAGAGTAAGGTGATGCCATCTGCCAAGAAGGTCTGAAAATTTGAGATCGACCATCTCGATCTTTTTCTGTTTGGCGAATTTTGGTATCTCTTGAGTGGATCTGAACAATTTTTCTCCTTTGTTTGTAGATCGCTATTCTATTAGTAAAGAATTTTTGAAATAATATTAATATATCAAATGTTAAATGTCAACCAAATTGGGGATGAAAAGAGGATTGGTGTAATGTCTTATAATCTTCAGATTTATCTACGCAACCGTCTTCTCCTGTCTCGATTCATGAAGGGGTTCAAGAAAGGAAAAGAAAAGGGGCAGGAACTAACCTTGCCTGCCCCTGTTTATTTACTTCGACTCTTCTTCCTTAGTCAGTTTCTTTATGAACGGTGTGAACAGATCGATGGGGACCGGAAAGATGGTGGTGGAGTTCCTCTCGGTGGCAACTTCGGTTAGGGTCTGCAGAAACCTGAGCTGAATGCCGGCAGGTTCTTTCCCGAGCACCTTGGCGGCTGCGGCCAATTTCTCTGCTGCCTGGAACTCACCCTCAGCATGGATGACCTTAGCCCGCTTTGCCCTTTCCGCCTCAGCCTGAGCTGCAATGGCTCTCTGCATCTCCTGGGGCAGATCTACATTTTTGACCTCCACCACAGATACTTTAACTCCCCACGGTTCAGTCTGCTCGTCGATGATCTTCTGAAGTTGTTGGTTGATCTTCTCTCTTTGAGACAAAAGATCATCCAGTTCTACCTGACCCAGGACAGATCTCAAAGTGGTCTGAGAGATCATGGAGGTGGCGTAAAGAAAATCCTCCACTTCAACTACAGCTTTGGACGCATCCATAACCCTGAAATATACAACTGCATTCACCTTCACCGAGACGTTATCCCTGGTGATCACGTCCTGGCCCGGGACGTCCATGGTTACGATCCTTAAGCTCACCTTGACCATCCGGTCAACTATGGGGATCAAAAGAATCAATCCCGGACCCTTGGCTCCCATAAGTCTTCCCAATCTGAAAATGATTCCTCTTTCATATTCCCTTAGGATCCTGATGGCATTTGCCAAGATGAAAAGTACAATGATGATAATAGTTATAATACCTGTACCTGCCATAACTCCTCCTTTTTCAGGCTTTGGTTACTTTAAGGGTTAAATCCTCAATTTCCACGACTTTGATTTTCTCCCCTTTCTTTATGCTCTGGTCAGCCACAGCTTTCCAGATCTCACCGTGGACAAACACAGAACCCTCTGGATCGAGCTTGGTCCGAGCTACTCCCGTCATACCTATCATTCCCTTCTCCCCGGTAGTGGTTTTTTTTCTCTGAGCTCTAATACCCATTCCTACTGCAAAGATGAAAAACAACGCCGTGGCTGCTACCACAAGGATGATAATGGATAAGGATATTCGCATATAGGGAGCAGGTGATTCTATTAACATCAAAGAACCTAAAAGCATGGATATTATTCCTCCTATGGTTAATGCCCCGTAAGATGTAACTTTAATCTCGAGGATGAAGAATATAAGAGCTAAAATCATCAAAAGAAGTCCGGCATAGTTTATGGGTAAGGTTTGGAATGCAAAAAACGCCAGAATCAAAAAGATGGCTCCGATTATTCCGGGTAAGATGGCTCCGGGATTGGAAAGCTCAAAGAAGATCCCCAACATGCCTATGGCATAAAGTATATAGGCGATATTGGGATTGGAGATCACCTCCAGGATCCGGTCCCGCATGCTGATATTTATCCTTTCCATCGGAATCCCTTTGGTATCCATTATCTTTTCACCCGAGGGAAGGGGAACCTTCCTCCCATTGCAGTTATCCAGAAGTTCCCTTAGATTATCAGCCACTAAATCGATTACATTGAGTTTCAGGGCATCGGATTCGGTTTCGGAGATGCTTTCCCTGACAGCTCTCTCAGCCCACTCTGCATTACGTCCTCTCTTGTTGGCGATGCTTTTTATATAAGCGGCAGCATCATTGGTGACTTTCTCCTTCATCACCGAATCGACCTCAGCCCCAGCGAAGACCGGATGAGCAGCACCGATGTTGGTACCAGGTGCCATGGCGGCTATGTGAGCGGATAGGGTGATAAATGTTCCGGCAGAGGCTGCCCGGGAACCGGCTGGGGAAACATAAACGATTACCGGAACTTGGGAATTCAATATCTCGGTGATTATATCCCGCATGGGCTCGTCCAATCCCCCGGGGGTATCAAGCTCTATTACCAGAGCCTCTGCTGAGTCTGCCACAGATTTTTCTATGGCTTTTATTATTATACTTGAGGTGATGGGCCCGATAGGACCATCAATGGTCACCAGGTTTACCCACCTATCCTGGGATTGAGCGAAGAGCAAGCTGAACAATGGGAAAATGATAAGTAATAAAGATAAATAAAGCCTTACTTTCATAGTTGCTATACCTCTGAAAAACCTATGATCTAAGATATCATAGTATATATTGGATTGTCAACAGAAATTATCTACAATTATTAGTTATCAGTTGTCAGTCGTTGGTTTTCAGCAAAAGCATAATCAGCTATTTGACAAATACTCTTTTCCGTGGACAATTTTTCCATCAAAGATGGTGGCTAAGACCTGTACTTGAGGGATTTCGTCAGGTGGTATACGGAAAATATCGCCAGACAAAATGACCAGATCAGCTAATTTTCCAGCCTGGATTGAACCTTTGAGCTTATCCTCAAACGAGGCGTAGGCTGCGCCTAAAGTATAAGCGTAAACAGCCTCGGAAACTGAAATCCGTTGCTCCGGATGCCAGCTTCCTTTTTTATCCTTTTTTCTTTTTCGGGTTACTGCAGCATAGATTCCCATCAAAGGGCTTAAGTTTTCAATGGGCATATCAGAGCCAAAAACAACCCGGGCTTTGTTTTTCAGAAGACTATTATAAGGATAAGCTAGTTTACATCTTTTGCCCCAGTATTTTTCAGCTATTTCCCTGTCTGATGTGGCGTGAACAGGCTGAACTGATGCCATTGTGTTAAGCCGGGCAAATCTTTTCAAATCCTGAGGCTGGATTAACTGGATATGTTCGATTCTGTTCCTCAAGGATTTATTGCCCGCTCTCTCCAGGGCATTTAAAGCCTGATGAACTGCCCGGTCTCCAATGGCGTGAATGGTCGCATTTATTCCCCGACTATTGGCTTTTCTTACAAGAGAGGTGAGTTCTTTTTGAGTTAAGGCTTCAATCCCGAAGTTTTCCTTTGATCCAATATAAGGTTTAAAAGTCAAAGCACTCTGGGAACCTAAAGATCCATCAACATATAACTTCACACCGCCAAACTTAAGATACTGGTTGCCAAAACCTGTTTTCAAACCCAGATTTGCTGCTAAATCGAGTTGACTTTGAGGGATGGTGGTATATACTCTTAAATTTAGCTTATTCTCCATAAGAAGATTCTGATAATGATGAAGCGCATCCTCAAAACCCATTTCGTGAATTCCCACCAGACCATTTTGGTGAGCGATTTTCACTGCACCCTTAAATCTTCTCCTTGCCTTTTTTCGATCTGACTTTTTAATCAACTCCAGTATCAGGTCACATGCATTTTCCCGAATAATACCACTAAGCTCCCTTGTTTTGGGATCTTTTTCTATCTGTTTTTCTGGAAAGGAGTTCATTCTTTGATTGACCCGGGCAAGTTTCAAAGCCTGGGAGTTGACCCAGAAGGTATGCTGATCTTTGGAGAAGATGGCTACGGGATTTTCATTTGAAATCCGGTCTAGAGTCTTTTTATTAAAAATGGATTGATCTTTGAAAATATTCTTATCCCAGCCCTTGATAAAAAGTAACTTTCCTTTTATCAAATTCTTCAGTTTGTCTTTTATCCTGGATTTAAGAGAGTCTAAAGTTTTTACCGTCCTTATATCTAAAGTATCCAGTGTAGACGCAAAATAGAGAAAATGAGTGTGGCAGTCGACAAAGCCGGGCAGGACGGTTTTTCCTTTAAGATCTATGATTTCAAATTTCTTATTTCTTAAACTTCTAATCTCTTCATTTTTTCCAACAGACAGGATTTTAGAACCGGAAATGGCCAAAGCCTGAGCCTGGGATTGATTTTTGTTCAGAGTGTAAATTTTTCCGTTTAAAAGAATAAAACCTTTCATATCTTTTCAGCTTTTGGTCCCAGTACCCTTTTATCCCCCTCTCTTCTGGTGATCTCCAACTGGTCCAGTTTTTCTAAGACGGGGACAGCATATTTACGGGTGGTCTTAAGGTGATCTTTTATCTGGCTTACTGTGGAAGGTCCTTTTTTTCGGATAAGCTCCACAACTGATTTTTTGATCTTATCGAAATCATCTTTTCTGTACAAAATTCCATCCTTCAGCTCAACTAACTCCTCGTTTTGAAGCATAAATGCGACAACCTCAGCGAATCCTTTTTCTTCCGTGAGCTCTTCTTTGGACGGTGGTGAGGAAGGGATTTTAAAGAATCTGGTGTCTATCTTTTTGGCGATTTCTTCTTGTTCTGGAGTGAGTTGAGGTTGATGCTGGGGAAGATGAAGGTATGCATCCTTTTTTTTAATTTTACTGGTGGAGAGCAAATGATTTAACCCCTTATTCACCAGTATCTGTTTGAATTTAATTTTACCCAAAAGATCAGCGATTTTAATTCCTATTTTAAAGGGATGTTTTTTATGTTCATCCCGGATGAGCTTTGAAATTTGATTTAACACATCATTCCATAAATCTGTAGCAACAATCAAATCATCAATCTGAAAAAGCTTATTATCTTTCTCCAGTTGTTTTATGGTGGATTGGATTTCATCTGAGCTGAAATTGCTTTCATTTAAAATTTCATCTCCCAGCACGAACTCCTTTCTATTGAGCTCGGACAATATCAGATTGGGGAGGTTGATGTTTTCCCTCCGAGAAAGAAAATTCAGTAAACCCTTGTCCTTTCTTTTTTGTCTTTTAGCGTCAACATCTAATACTTTTCCTCCGCCGATGGTGATGGCTGGTGAGGGGAGTCTGATGATGAAATGATCACCCACCCGGGCAACCACAGGGTCTGAGAATCTGAATTGAACAAAGCCGGCCTGGCCAGGTTTTAATTGATCTCCATCCAGAAGTATAGCTTTGGCCAGAACCTCGGTGGTTCCTAATATGAATAGAATCTGGGAATTGTGTTTGAGGGAAAATTTTTGAGTGGAGACCAGATCCACCAAGGTATTTAAAATCGTGGAGGTGGTTCCCTGGTCTTTTTTTACCACCACATTTCCTCTGGAGACAAGAGTCTTCTCCACACCGGCCAGATTTAAAGCCACCCTGGTTCCTGGTTCTGATTTCTCTCTTTTCTTTTTGTGGGACTGCAATTCCCGAATCCGGGCTGTTTCTTCCTGGGGGAGTATCTTTACCTCTTCACCCAAAGAAAAAGATCCGTTGATCAAAGTTCCGGTTATGACTGTGCCCCTCCCCGCAATGGTGAATACCCTGTCGATATAGATTCTGGGCTTACCTAAATCCCTCTGGGGCTGGATCTTTTTGATCATCTTCTCTATTTCAGAATAAAGCTTTTCGATACCAGAATTTTGGGTTGTGGAGGTCTGAACAACAGGGGCATTTTCTAAAAAAGTCCCTTTCAATTTTTCTTTCACGTCCTCTCTCACCAGGTTTAACCAATCCTCCTTTACCAGATCGATTTTGGAGATCACCACTATCCCCTGTTTTATATCCAGGAGTTTTAAAATCTCCAGGTGTTCCTCGGATTGGGGCATCCATCCGTCATCCGCTGCAACCACAAAGATAACAGCATCAATACCTCCCACCCCGGCAATCATGTTTCTGACGAATCTCTCATGACCTGGAACATCCACGATTCCGGCTTCTGTTCCATCCGGGAAGGATAACCAGGCAAAGCCCAGGTCAATGGTCATCTCTCTTTCCTTTTCCTCGGGCAGTCTGTCCGGATCGATACCGGTCAAAGCCAGGACTAAAGAGGACTTTCCATGATCCACATGACCTGCAGTTCCTATTACAAACATTTTTTAACTGGAAAGTATCGATTTAATGGAATCAAGAAGAATCTTATCCTGATGGGGGAAAATGGTTCTCAAATCAAGCGTGAATCTGTCGTTTTCTATTCTTCCAATAATGGGGGTGGGAAGGCTTCTGAATTTCTCAGATAACTGATCCGGGGTTATCTCCGAATCGAATGAGAGCACGTAGGTGGGCAAGGTCTCACCGGGGAGAGAGCCTCCCCCGACTGTGCTTTTGGATTCAGAGACTGAAACTTTTATATCATTTTCCTCTAATTTCCTCTTCAGCTTTTGTGCCCTGGATTTAAGTTCATCGAGTGAGGTATTCATCATTCTCCAGGCGGGGATTTTCTCTGTTGCTTCCTTTTTCAAATAGGTTAGGATCAAATTCTCCAGACCGGCAATGACAATCTTATCCACACGCAAAGCTCTATACAGGGGGTGTTTTCTTAAAACCTCAATCCAGTTTTTCTTTCCCAGTATTATTCCGGATTGTGGTCCTCCTAAGAGTTTATCCCCGGAAAAAGAAACCAGATCCACACCTGCATTAATCGCATCCTGTGCTGTGGGCTCATGAGCTAGACCAAAATCCTCTGTGGGCAAAAGCGCACCACTTCCCAGATCCTGTATAACCGGTATATTATTTTCTTTACCCAGTTTCACCAGTTCCCTGAGACCTACCTCCTCTGTAAACCCGATCATCTTGAAATTGCTGTGATGGACCTTAAGCAAAAGAGCTGTGTTTTCACAAATGGCATGAGCATAATCAACCAAAGTAGCTCTATTGGTAGTGCCCACCTCTTTAAGTATGGCGCTGGATTGAGCCATGATCTCAGGGACTTTGAATCCTCCGCCTATCTGAACCAGCTCCCCCCGGGATACTATGGCTTCTTTGCCTTTAGCTAAGCCGGTCAAGATCAAAAGCACGGCCGCAGCATTGTTATTTACCACTAGAGACCCTTCAGCATTGGTTAACTTGCAGATTAATTTTTCCAAGAAACTGGTTCTTTCTCCCCTTTTGCCAAGTTTTAGATCGTATTCCAGCGTGCAGTAGTTTTTACTTATCTCTTTTACATGATTTAGAAGATCTTCACCCAGAGGGGCTCGACCAAAATTAGTGTGCAGGATCACTCCGGTCCCATTTATCACCGGCTTGGTGAAGAGCTTCTCCTGGGGGGAAAGGATCCTCTCAATCTCTTTGATTATGGTCCTGGAGGAAATCTCCTCCTTGTCTTTTTTCATAAGTTTTTTTCGCAGACTGGAGACCACTTCCCTGGCCGTCTCCGCTACGGTCTGGTGAGAGAACTTGTGAATATAATCCTGGAGCTCGATGGACTCCAAAATCTCCTCGATGCTGGGAATCTTCCGCAGTTTTTCTCTTAGCTCATCACCTTTATCCTGCATCTTTTATCCTCAATGATCTGGCCAATTATCCTGGGCTCCTCTATACCCTTAGATTTCAAGTTCTCCAAAAGTTTCTCACCCTTGGCCTCAGGACAGCTTATCAGAAGTCCGCCTGAAGTTTGAGCATCAGCCAAAATCAACTTTTTCTCCTTTGATATATTATCGTCCCAATCCACCTTATCTGACACAAATTTGAGATTGGACAATGTTCCTCCTGGAACAACTTTATTATTTACCAGATTCCATACCTCCTTTAGTATCGGGATCTGAGAGAAATTCAATCTGGCAACCACATTTGACTCGCAGACCATCTCCCAGAGATGCCCCAGAAGGCCAAATCCGGTAATATCGGTGCAGGCATTGACTCCCACCTCTATCATGGATTCAGATGCAGATTTATTCAGGGTGGACATAATATCTGCAATCTTTTTTTCCAATTCAGCCGACACCTTTCCCTGTTTGATACCAGTGGTAATGATACCTATTCCCAGGGGTTTGGTCAACACCAGAATATCACCCAACTTAGCTCCGCTGTTTCTTATTATCTTTTCCGGATGAATCAGACCTGTTACTGCTAATCCATAAAGGGGTTCTTTAGTTTTAACAGTGTGTCCGCCGATTATTGCCACTCCGGCCTCTTTGGCTTTATCCGAACCGCCTTTAAGTATCTGCTCCAGAACCTCAAGAGGAAGCTTTGCCCTGGGAAAACCAGCGATATTCAAAGCTGTTATTGGCTTTGCGCCCATAGCATACACGTCCGATAAGGCATTAGCACAGGCGATAGCGCCGTAATAGTAGGGATCATCCACCACCGGTGGGAAGCAGTCGATGGTCTGGACAATAGCCAGATCGTCCCTGAGTTTATACACCCCGGCATCGTCCAGGGTGTTAAAACCAACCAGAACGTTGGGGTCATCCACTTTGTTCAGATGATGCAGAACCTGCATCGTGTCCTCCGGACTACACTTGGATGCTCACCCGAAACTGGAGGCATAAGCCGTCAATTTAATTTTTTCTTTTTCTGTCATAACTAAAATCCATTCGGTCCAACGGTATCACAGGTTGTTACAACCTGTAATACCGAATTGTCTGGAGTGTCAAGCTTCAGCTTGACTAAGTGAACCTGAAGGTTCACACTCCAATTCCATAAAAAAATTCTTTTTCAAAGACCAGGAAAAGAAAAGTAAATTTCTGGCGGAAGGGGTGGGAATCGAACCCACCTCCCGACACAAAAGTGCCGGGATAACGGATTTGAAGTCCGCAAGGACCACCAGATCCTATCCGCTTCCACCTTCTTAAATATATATGGAAAAACCTGGCTTGGCAAATCCTTTTTTATCCTGGTTAAGTCTAATAAATAGTGGAACTTATCGTTTTTTTTGTGGGTTCTTTTTATCGAATTGCGATTTTTTTTGTTATTTTAGGAAGTTTTTTAATATTATCCTGTTCTTCAGGTTTTGTCCTCCAAAATGGATATCAGCTCTTCTATTGTGGGTTTATCCTTATAATCCATGTAGACTTTGATGTATCGGATGATTCCCCATTTGTCCACCACAAAAGTGGCTGGATGAGGTTCTCCTTTTTCCGAGGAGGAATCCAGAACCCCGTAAGCGGAAATCGTCTCTGACCCTTTATCGTACAAAAGAGGGAAATTCAAACCCAATTTCTGTTTAAGCTTTTTGGTTACCCGGGTTTCATCCACGCTGATGGCTAAAATCATGACATTCAGAAGATCGAATTTTCCCAGGGATTTGTTCAACTCCTCCAGCCAGGCTATGCAGTTATCACTTTTTACTCCCCGGTGAAAAACAATAATCAGGTTATTCTTGTCTAAATATGAATAAGAATCGAGTTTTTTGCCCTCTGAATCATCCAGAATTATTCTGGGCGCTATGTGGCCAACTCTGAGACGGTTGACGTTATCCATAGCCTCTGCTCCTTATTTTTCATAATTAGCACTAAAGCCTGCCCGTTCAAACATCATTACTAAAGATTTTTTTGCGGATTTGGATTTATGCAAGATCCCATTCTTAATCAGAAGCCCTTCACCTGCTTCCAACTTCTCTATGTTATTTCCTAACTCTATTTCTATCTCTCCATCAACTACATAGAAGAATTCATCATAAGGATGTTTATGGCGTTTGTATTCGCCTTCCAACACTACCAGGTAAATGTTGTGATCCCCCACGTCCTCAATGTGCCGGGGCGTGAAAGGCTTTTTTATCTTTTTTCCCTCCTCTAAGATATTTACCTTTGGCATAGGTAAGCTCTCCTCTTTTTATAGGTTTTTTCTTTTTTTCATATACACAAAGATCATATACTATACACTCCCCGCATCCGGGGTTTTGAGCCTTGCATACCTTTCTCCCGTGCTGGATCAGATTTAAATGCAGTGAATAGACCAGATTCTCAGGCACTGATTCCTGCAGAAGAAGGTGAGCCTTTTGAGCATCGGTATCTTCTGGAACAAGCCCCAGTCTCCGGGATAATCTCAGCACATGGGTATCCACTGGAATAATCGGTCGGCCCAGGGAAAACAATAACACACAGGCAATGGTTTTATCTCCCACCCCTTTGAATCCCTTTAAGTAGTTTTTAATATTATCCGTTTTCCACCTTTTCAAAAAGGACAGGTTTATATCGGAATCACCGTTGTGTATTTGATTTAAAATGTCTTTGATTCTTTCAGCTTTGATCCTGGATAACCCCCCGATTCTAATAGCTCTTTCAATTTTTGAAACGGGTGAGGTTCTCGCCTCTTCCCAGTCTTTAAATCGGGATTTCAAGTTGTCGAAAGCCCGGTGACTGTTTTGATCCGATGTGTTCTGGGAAAGTATGGTTCCGATGAGAATCGAGGTGGGATCGCCACTTCTTTTCCAGATTTTTCTGCCATACTCCCTATCCAGAAGATTTGCTATCCTTTTTATTTTTCCCCGAATCTTCATTTCTCTGAATTATCTATACGCAATATAATCCCTTTTGAATGATTTTACTATCCCAGTATTTCAGCCAGCTGATGATCTGGTGTGAAATATTGCTGTTTAGCCAGCACAGTGGTCAGAACCGAGCTTATGGTGACCGCTGAAATCAGCATATACACCACTATAATTTGAATTATCACCGCTGAAACAGGCGAGGCACCGGCCAGTATCATTCCGGTCATAGCACCGGGCAGCTGAACCAATCCGATTATTTTCATCAGATTTATGATGGGTATCATCGAGGCTTTAACTGTTGTTCGGACAGAGGACTCTATTGCCTGGGAGGAGGTGGCACCCAAAGCTAAGGCTGTTTCGATCTGAGCCTTTTTGTTTTTTACCTCGGAGTCGATCCGATCTAAAGCCAGAGCCGATGCGTTCATGGAATTCCCCACAATCATTCCAGCAATGGGAATGAGATACTTAGGATCGGTGTTAATGATTCTTAAAAGCAACATGCTCCCTATGGTGAAAAAAGTACCAATTCCGATGGCAGTAAAAGAAATAGAAAATCCAGAATATGAGATATCCGCCCTTCTGCCTGCGGTATACGCTCCTATGGTAATCATAATTAGTATGGTTAGAATAAGAAGATAAAGCTGGTTCAGGTCGAATATGAACT
>JBARPA010000291.1:0-1971 GCA_049642665.1 Candidatus Zixiibacteriota bacterium | reverse complement strand
ATGTGATTCCCTCCACCCCGATCTTTGAGATGTACCCCATTGGTTTTGTTACCCTGTCCCAGTATCTGGAAAAGAATGGATACAAGGTCAGAATAATCAATGTTGGTTTGAAAATGTTAATGGATTCATCCTACGATGCGGAAAAGGAGATCAAAAACATTAATCCTAAAGCCTTCGGAATTGACCTTCACTGGCTGCCTCATGCCCAAGGTGGTTTGAAACTGGCTGAAATCATAAAGAAGTACCATCCGGAAACGCCGGTGATCTTTGGCGGTCTTTCAGCAACCTATTATCACAGAGAACTTATAGAATATCCTGATGTGGATTTTGTAATACGGGGCGATTCGACTGAGGAGCCTCTGCTCCAGCTTATGAAATCACTGGATAATCACAGGGATTTCTCAGAAATTCCCAACCTTACCTACAAAGATGATGAAGCTGATGTAAAGGTTAATCCGTTAACCTGGATTCCTGAAGATTTGAATCAGGTATTCATTGATTATTCCCGAATAGCTGAATCACTGAAACGGGACAAAGATGCTTTGGGCTATCTTCCTTTTAAAGGATGGGAGTCATATCCTATAACAACTGTCCTGACCTGTAGGGGTTGCACCTACAACTGCCCCAGCTGCGGGGGATCATCCAACTCATATCAAAATATATGCAAAAGAAAAAAGCCTGCTTATCGCGATCCAAAGCTGGTTATCAAGGACATCAAATCCGCTCGCTTTTTCGTTAAGGGCCCTATCTTTGTTGTGGGTGACATCAGACAACCTGGCGAGGAGTATGCAAATAAACTTTTATCTTTAATCAAAAAGGGAAAAATCGAAAACCATCTGGTCTTTGAGTTTTTTGAGATGCCCTCTCCTGATTTCATAAAGAAGATAGGGTCGCACGTGAAGAATTTCAACATTCAGCTTTCACCTGAGGATCAGAACAAGACAGTGAGAAGATTCTTCAGGTCGCAGTTTGACAATAATAGATTGGAGCAGGCAATTGATGCTGCTTCAAGCTCAGGCTGCCAAAAATTGGACTTATTCTTTATGATTGGTCTTTCAGAACAAACCCCGGAAGCTGTTTCAGATACGGTAAAATACTGCGATCATCTTCTTAATAAATTTAATGGAAGGAGATTTCTTAATCCTTATATTTCACCTTTAGCTCCTTTTATTGATCCTGGAAGCTCTGTGTTTGAGAATCCTGGTGATTTTGGATACAAGATATTTTTCAAAACCTTAGAGGAACATAGAAGGGCGCTCTACTCCCCCAGCTGGAAGTATATGCTGAATTACCAGACCCAATGGATGGACCGGGATCAAATTGTGGAAACCAGTTACAAGGCAGCATTAGAATTGAACCAGATCAAGCTTAAGCACGGACTCATTTCCTCCCAGGATTTTCAAGGGATGAAAAGAAGAGTTGAGCAGAGCCTGAGAGCCTCAGAGGCAATCGACAGATTGGTGGAGAATTCACAAGGATCGTTCGACCAGAGCGTTGGGGAGGCTTTTGCTCTCAAAGCAATTAGATTGGATGTTTTTCGACCGGAATATCCCACGGTTTGCGAGAAAAAAGAGTTGAAATGGCCAGCCCGTATTTTCAGCTTCAATCTTCCCCATTATCTTCTTAAGCTTTACTCTTTGGTTTTTATCATACCCAATTTCATCAGAAATCTTTTGATGGGGATGAGCGGTAAGCGATAGATTTACCGCCTTTGACCAATTTATATAATTTCCCAAGTTAATTTTATGACTTAAACAGGCTTCTTATTCTTTGAAGAATTATTCTTATCACAGCCCCGATATAAAGCAGGGCATAAGAGGGGATAAGCAGAATTTTATCCATAGTTTTTGTTCGATGTTTTTTTAAGAACTTATAATATCCGCGGTGTGATAGATAGATCATTTTGGATTTAGCTTTTCGGGTGGAGGCTCCCAGAAAATGATAGGCTTTTGCCTCCGGATAAAAATATAT
>JBARPA010000290.1:0-6332 GCA_049642665.1 Candidatus Zixiibacteriota bacterium | reverse complement strand
ACCTTACCCAGATCGCCGGGCCCCACTCTAAGCTCATACACGGTGGTTCTTTCACCTTCCACCTCACTCACAACTACCTGGTCTGGATTGTCAACCAGCTCCCTGACGATGATCTCGATGAATTTTTTCATCGGGCTCCTCCTATTGAATTACGGTTAGCTTTTACCTTCCTCGGAATCTTTGATTTTTGATTGGGGCTCTTTTTTCTCAGATTTCTTCCCTTCAGATTCCGGCTTCTCTTCTTCAACTTCCTTTTCTGATTTCTTGGTTTCTGGTGCAGTCTCTTTTGCCTCTTTTTTCTTTTCCTCCTCCTTCTCCTTTCTTTCCTCTGATTTCTTACTCTCAGGTTTTACTTCCGCTTTCGCTTTTCCTTCCTCTTCCGTTTTTCCCTCTGATTCTTTAATCTCAGGTTTTGCCTCCGCTTTCGCTTTTCCTTCCTCTTCCTTCTCTTCAGCAACTTCCGCTTTCACCACCCTCTTTTTCGACTTTTTCTTCTTCTTCCTTTCCGTGATAACCTGGGGCAGTTCAATTCCTGAGATATCTTCACCTTTTTTGATTTTCTCCCATTTGGAGATCAGGCCTATCTGGTGAAAAAGAGAATTCACCGTTTCAGTAGGGATGGCTCCCTGTTTCAACCAATAATAAATCCTTTCCTCTTTCAGCACCACTTTAGCTGGAGTTTCAATGGGATTATAATAACCTAAGATCTCTCTGAAACTTCCATCTCTGGGGCTATGAGCATCAGCGGCAACAAAACGGTAAAAGGGCCTTTTCTTGGCTCCCATTCTCCGAAGTCGAATTCTTACTGACAAGATTTCCTCCTTATTCTAAAATGGAAAAAGACCACCGGGTATTTTTTTTAAACTCAATTTATTTATATTCTTAAGCATTCTCTGCATCATAACAAACTGTTTTAAAAGCCTGTTCAAATCCTGAACCGTGGTTCCGCTCCCCCGGGCTATTCTTTTTCTTCTGCTTCCATCAATAATCTCCGGGTTTTCCCTTTCCTCTGAGGTCATGGAATTAATCATAGCTTCCACCTTAACTAAAGCCTTATCATCTACACTGATCCCCTTGAGCGCTTTTCCCCCCAATCCCGGAATCATCCCCAAAACTGAATCTAAAGGTCCCATTCTTTTCAATTGCTGAAGTTGTTGGTAAAAATCGCTCAAGGTGAATTTTTCCTTTTTTATTTTTCTTTCGAATCTCTCTTTTTCCTCTAAGGTCACAACCTCCTGGGCTTTCTCCACCAGGGAAACCACATCCCCCATACCTAAAATTCTTGAGGCCATTCGGTCCGGGTGGAAAAGCTCGATCTGATTCAGCTTTTCACCCACCCCGATAAATTTAATCGGCTTGCCACAGGTAGCCTTTATGGACAATGCGGCTCCACCTCGGGCATCGCCATCCATTTTAGTTAAAAACACTCCGTCCAGACCAACTTTATTTTCAAAGGTAACCGCTATGTTAACCGCATCCTGTCCGGTCATAGCATCTGCCACCAGTATAACCTCATCTGGTTTGACCGCAGATTTGATCTCCTCCAGTTCTTTCATTAGGACCTGATCTATATGTAACCTGCCAGCGGTATCGATAATGACCAGATTAAACCCCTCATCTTGAGCTTTATCCAGGGCTTCCTTACAGATATTTACCGGACTGTGATTCGAGCTATACACTTCAATATCTATACTTTTGCTCAGGATCTTCAGCTGTTCCACAGCGGCCGGCCTTTGCACATCAGCTGCAACCAACAGAGGTCTTTTGCCCTGCTTTCTGAAATAGGATGCCAGTTTTCCACAGGCAGTGGTTTTTCCTGAGCCTTGTAAACCCACCAGCATCCAGGTAGTTAGGGCTGAACTGGAAAAACTGACGGATTGAGCTTTAGATCCCAAAAGTTTAACCAGCTCCTCATGGACCACCTTGATCATCTGCTGTCCCGGAGTTATACTTGAAACAACCTTATTACCTACAGCCTCAGTCTGCACCTTCTGAATAAAGTCCTTGACCACCTTATAGTTAACATCAGCCTCCAAAAGAGCTCGTCTTACCTCTTTTAAAGCCTCTCTGACGTTGGACTGGGTTAGTTTACCGTGTCCCCGAAGCTTTTTGAAAATTGTCTCAAACTTTGTGGTCAGTTCCTCAAACATAGAATCCTATCATTTGTTACAACTTAACAACTCAGAATATAATAGATAAAATTTACAATACAAGTTTATTTTACGCAAGAGAATCCCTCAAATTTGTGTAAATCACGATAACCATAAGTCCAGCTTTAATTGTTTTCCTTCAATTTTCTGATTGCTTCCTTATAGTTGCTGCTTTTAAAAACTGCATCTCCGGCCACCAAAATTGTAGCACCGCTTTCAACAACAGATTTAGAGGTTTTCGGATTTATTCCACCATCAACTTCTATTTCGGTTTCCAAACTATTTTTCATAATAAACTCTTTGGCCTCCTTTATCTTGGGCAGGACCTCAGGTATTAATTTCTGACCCCCAAATCCTGGATTAACTGTCATTAAGAGCAACAGATCCAACTTACCCATAACCGGTTTGACCAGTTCAAAGGGGGTGGCCGGATTCAAAGCACATCCCACCTTCACTTTTAACTCCCTGATCCTGGAAAGGGTGCGGTGAAGATGCTTGCAGGCTTCAAAGGAAACTGTCAAATAGTCTGCTCCAGCTTGAACAAATGCCTCCAGATAGAAATCTGGATTCTCAATCATCAAGTGCACATCCAGGGGCAGTTGGGTGGAGCGATTTATATCCCTGACGATCATGGGCCCGAAAGTTATATTGGGAACGAAATGTCCATCCATAACATCCATATGGATCAGATCCCCCCCCGAGCTCTCAACTTTTTTTAATTCCTTCTCGATGTTTCTAAAATCAGCAGATAGAATAGAGGGTGCAACCTTGATCAAATTTCTCCTCCTGTTTTTTTACCACTTAATCTATGGGTTTTACTCGATAATGCTTATCACCAACTCCACGCTGGATCCCCTATTTACTTCGGCTCCGGATTTGGGTATCTGTTCCAGCACGGTTCGGGGTAAAAGGGTATTATCCACTTTGTATCTGATAATTCCTATCTCCAGACCAGATTCTTTAGCTATATTTTGTGCTTCCTCAATGTTCTTTCCCACGAATTTGGGGACAATTACCGCTCCTTCCGGTGTAAATTTGTTTACGGTTAACCTCACTGAGATCCCTTTGGGAACAGTGGTTCCAAAGGAAGGTGTGGCAGAGATAACCACCTCCTGGGGAAAGGAATCATTGTAAACCCAGGAGATATCCCCTATTTCCAATCCCTTTTCGGCAAGCATGATCTCCGCCTGCCTTAAAGATACACCTTTCAATTTTGGAACCTCCACCAGCTTCCCGCCCTTGCTGATGGTGACCCGGATGTTTCTCCCCTTCTTCATTAAACTGCCGGCGTCAGGATTCTGGTAAAGAATCACTCCCGAGGGCTTATCCGGGTTATATTCCTCTGAAATGACCCTAACTCCCATATCCAATTTCTTCAAAAGATCCTGAGCCTGTTCCATATTCAAGCCTATTATTCCAGGAACCCGGGATTCCTTCCCGTGCCTGGTTACAATGGGCATTAAAAGACTGTCAAAAAATAAAAAGAGAAGGATCAAAACTATAATCACCAGGCCAATTCTGTTAAGCCAGCAGGTCCACCACTTCCTTCTGACAAACTGACTGTATTTTTGTATCCAGTTCATAACTATCCTTTTACCTTTTCCAATCTCACCCCGAAGCTTCCGTCCACGCTGTGATGATGAGGGAAAGTTCTTACCATCCCTTTTTTATCAACGACGTTTCTGTTTACATATTTGGAAGCCTGGGAAAGCTTAAAATCTTCTCTTTGTTTCAGGAATTCATCCACCACCTCGTCATTTTCCTCTTTGGTAATGGTGCAGGTGCTATAGACCAGAACGCCTTTATTCTTTAATAAATTCGCAGCATTTATAAGAATCGAAAGTTGCAGGGATTTCATTCTTTTTACGTCCCTTTCCTCTTTTTGCCATCTCAAGTCGGAGTTTTTACCCAAAACCCCTAATCCGGTGCAGGGCGCATCCACCAAAACCCCATCCACTGGCCTTATGGAGAAACTTCTGGCATCTCCAACTGCGGTGATCACATTGGAAGCTCCTAATCTCTGGCAATTATCCTGAATCAGTCTTCTTTTTCCCTCGTTTATATCCAGAGCTATTATCTGGCCTTTGTTTTTCATCATCTCTGCGATTTGTGTGGTTTTACCTCCGGGAGCGGCACAAATATCGATAATTGCCTGCTTGGGCTTGAGATCAAGTAACATAACCGGAAAAGCCTGGCTTTCGTCCTGGACATAAACCCAGCCATTTTGCAAGGGATCGAAATCTTTTAAATCCAATTTCGATTCAATATAATAAAAATTATCCAGAAAAAAACCTTTTTTATATCTGATCTTAGATCTTTTGAATTCCCCTATTAGATCCTTGGAACCAGCCTTAAGGGAATTTAATCTCATAGACAGCCTGGGGCTTGAGTTGAATATTTGGCAAAGGGTTTTGGTTTCCTCCTCCCCAAAATCATCCAGCCATCTTTTCATCATCCATTCCGGAAAAGAATAAAAAGTTGCCAGATAACTTATCCGGTCCTTCTGGGGGAATTTGATCTGGTCTTTTTCTCTGAGATAGTTTCTCAGGACGGCGTTAACCAAGTTTTTGGTTCCCCTATGCCCATACCTTTTGGCTAATTTAACCGATTCGTCCACTGCAGCCCGGTGAGGAACCCTGTTCAGATGGTCGATCTGGTAAATCCCCATTCGGAGTACGTTTCTGATCCAGGGGGTTAAATCCTCGATTTTTTTATTTAAAACCACACCTAGAAGATAGTCGATTCTTTTCCTGAATTTAGTGGTTCCATTGACCAGCTGGGATAAAAATCTTCGGTCCAGAGAGGACAGATTCAGTTCCGTGGAGAATTTGTTTATACTTTGATCTGCAAAGGATTTTCTGGTCTCAATCTCAAAGAGTATCTTTAAAGCCACCTCCCTTACGTTTATTTTATCTTTTTTTCTCATGTGCCGATTCCATCTGGATTTCATACCACATCCAATGGGGTTAAAAATTCTTCGCCCTTTCTGATAAGTAAACCCTCTCTTTTAATTAATAGTGTTAAGACTTTTTCCTTATCCAGGCCTAATCCGAACTTCAGAATCTCATCCGGCCGAGCATAAGCTATTGCTTCCAATCTCAAAAGCATGCTCAGGTTTGTTCCAACCTCTGTTTCCTTTGGTTGAAGCTTAAAGATATTATATCTGATGTCTACTTCCTTTTCCTCTTTTTTTGTAGTCCTTTGCACCACAAGATTTTTCTTTTCCAGAATCGATTCGATCTTAGCTTCGATTTCATCAACTGAGATGGGAAGATTTACTGTATAGGAGGCACAGTTGATTATCGAGGATAGGGATTGTGTTTTCGCAAGTATGTTCTTTATCTCCAGGATTTTAAAGCCCGAAGGTAAGGTTTTATCTAATTTATTCAACAGGACAGGCGAATAGGGCTGCTCCAGCTGTATATCCAGGTATTCCGAATCCGAGATAAAACCCAGAGGCAAAGGAGGTCCAAAGGCAACTTTCTGATGGGGATGAAATCCCATGGAATAGGATACCGGAAGGCCAGACCTTCTTATGGCCCTTTCAAACATTCTCACCACATCCAGATGGGAAGTGAACCTTATCTCCTCCCCTTTTTCCCATTTTACCCTGACTCTGCTTTTTGCTACCCGGGAAGGGGTTATAAACTCCCTTTTTTTCCTTTTGCGGCCATAAATTATCATTTCCTCTGAATTGGAGAAGGCTGTTGTATCCTTTATCTTTTTTTCTTTGGTATCCATTGGCTTAATCGATTCTTCATCTTGGATTATAGCTTTTTCAGTTTTCAATAACAGGGAGCTCTCTCTTTCCTTTATTAAAGTCTCCTTTTTCACGCCTTTATTCACATGATCCCAGGGCAAAGGTGAATTCAAATCCCTGGCAAAAGAATAATTGCCAGTGTCGCTTTCATTCAAAGCCTGTTCCCAGATCTGGTAGTCGAGGTGTTCGGTCCAGGCATCCAGTCGGGCGCCCTTTTGCCAGACAGAGTAGATGATCTTTCCCATTCTTCTGTCCCCTCTGCCCAGGATTCCTTCAAGATAGGAGATTTGGGGATTACGAAATCTCAGATTAAGATTTTTTTGACGAAAATTGAGTTTTAGATAATTCATTTTCTCATTGATATCTTCCATTTGCTCGAGTTGCTCCCACTGAAAAGGGGTATGAGCTTTGGGAATAAACTG
>JBARPA010000289.1:0-3422 GCA_049642665.1 Candidatus Zixiibacteriota bacterium | reverse complement strand
TTTTATTCGACTTGAGCAGATGTTTTACCCCGCTTACAAATCTTCTGACCGTTTGCTCCTTTTTTCTCATCAGTTGAGGTAAATCCAAAGTTGGAGCTTCTGATTTTATTCCGAACTGATCTGATCTTTTGAACTGGGATAAGGTGTGAGCAGCTGAGGTTAAGACTTTGGTGGGAATGCACCCTACGTTCAAACAGACTCCGCCCACCTCCTCTTTTTCTATTAAGATAACCTCTGCTCCCAGCTGGGCTGCCCTTATTGCCCCCACATAGCCAGCAGGGCCGGCCCCTATTATGACTATCTTTTCAGAGCTTTTCATAATTTTATTTTCTCCTTTTTAAATCTTTTAATTAATTATAATAAATCTTTGTGAGTTTTAGTCAAGTTCAAAATAAAAGGTTTAAAACTTGACCAAAAGATTAGAATAATTATATTTAAGTCTAAACTGCAAAATCGAGGTGGATATGGTTCAAGAATACAAAATGTTGATCGGAGGCAAGTGGGTCAAAGCCAAAGAAAATCTTGAGGTAACCAATAAATATTCAGGTGAGGTAATAGGTAATGTGCCTCTATGTGATAAGGAGTCTTATGAAAAAGCTGTGAAATCTGCTCAGGATGCTTTTAAGATAATCTCCCAGTTACCTGCTTACAAAAGATCACAGATTTTACAAAAGACCTCGGAGTTAATCGATCAAAAAAAGGATGAAATAGCGAGAATCATAGCAGAAGAGGCGGGAAAGCCGATGAAGTTCTCCAGAGGTGAGGTGGCCAGGGCAGTTCAGACTTTCAAGTTTGCCTCGGAGGAGGCTAAATCGATTCACGGTGAGACGGTTCCTATGGACGCCTCGGTGGGGGGTGAAAAAAGGGTTGGATTTTGTCTCAGGTTTCCCGTTGGAATTATCGGTGCTATCTCCCCGTTTAATTTCCCTCTGAATCTGGTGGCTCATAAGGTGGCACCTGCCATTGCCTCCGGATGTTCGGTTATATTAAAACCAGCCTCAACGACTCCGTTGACCTCCCTGAAGCTGGGAGAGATTATGATGGAGGCGGGTCTTCCTGACGGTGCACTGAACGTCATTGTTGGCTCGGGATCCACTGTAGGAGACTGGCTGGTCTCAGATGAAAGATTGTCAATGATTACCTTTACCGGTAGCCCTCCGGTGGGAAGAAGGATAAAGGAGAGATCCGGTTTGAAAAAGGTTACCCTGGAGTTGGGAAACAACTCACCCTGTATTGTGGATAAGGATGCGGACCTGGATTTGGCTATTCCCAGATGTATTATGGGAAGCTTCGCTTACTCCGGCCAGATCTGTATCTCTATTCAGAGAATATATGTGCATGAAGATATTTTCGATGAGTTCTCAACCAGATTACTTGAGCAGACTAAAAAACTAAAAATCGGTGATCCAATGGAAAAGGACACTGATATAGGTCCTATGATAACCGAAGAGGATGCCATAAGAACTCAGGAATGGATCGATGAAGCTAAAAAGGACGGGGCTAAAGCTTTGATAGGTGGTAAAAGGGAAGGCAGCGTATACTATCCCACTGTTTTAACTGATGTTAAGCCGGATATGAAGGTGGTCAGGTTAGAGGCCTTTGCGCCGGTGGTGTCACTGATAAAATTCGAGGAGTTTTCAGATGCGGTCAGGATGGCGGATGATTCCATCTATGGGCTTCAGGCAGGTGTTTTCACCAAGGATATTGATAAGGCATTTCAGGCGGTTAAGGGGATAAATGTGGGTGGTGTGATAATAAACGATGTTCCCACCTACCGAGCTGATCAGATGCCTTACGGCGGGGTGAAGGAAAGCGGAATCGGAAGGGAAGGTCTGAAATACGCCATTGAGGAGATGACCGATTTAAAAATGGTGGTTATCAATCTGAAGGAATAACATAGTTACATAATATAATTAAAATATCTATGATAAATAATCTGGAGAGATTTTAAAAGGAGTTTGAGATGAAATTTGTGCAAATAGATGGAGAGAATCTAAGATTAGAGGATGTGGAGGAGGTGGCTTTAAGAGGAGCAAAGGTGAGGATCAGTAAAAAGGCCATTGCCAAAATCAAAAAATGCAGAAAATATGTTGAAGAAGTTATCAGATGCGGTGAGACTGTTTATGGACTGAATACGGGCGTGGGTAAACTCTGTCGAGTTAAAATCAAGGCCGATGAGATCGAAAAACTTCAAAGGAATCTGATCCTTTCCCATGCGATCTCCTTTGGCCCGATTTTCTCCCAGGAGGAGATCAGGGCTATAATGCTTTTGAGAGCTAATGTATTGGCCAAGGGTAATTCAGGAGTTCGGGTGAAGTTGGTCCAGACCCTGGTGGATATGCTGAATAAAGGTGTTCATCCCATGATTCCAGAAAAGGGTTCGGTAGGGGCATCCGGGGATTTAGCTCCTTTGGCTTTTATTGGTCTGGTGATGATCGGTGAGGGCTGGGCTTTTTACAAAGATAAACTTTACAGCGGAAAGGAAGCTTTGAAAAAAGCCGGTATCAAGCCATTAAAACTGTTAGCCAAAGAGGGGCTGGCTATGATAAACGGAACCCAGGTGATGACAGCTGTGGGAGTACTTACTCTTTTAAAAGCAGAGAGATTGGTAGATCTGGCTGATATGTCGGGCGCTTTAAGCGCTGAGGCGGCATTGTGCACGCCGGTTGCCTTTGATGAGAAGATTCAAAAAGTGAGGAAATTTAAAGGCCAGGCCGAATCAGCTAAGAACTTGCGGAATTTGATGAAAAACTCCCAGATAAGGGAGTTTCACAAGGCCTGTCCCAAGGTGCAGGACCCTTACAGTTTCAGATGTATGCCCCAGGTCCACGGAGCTGTTCGGGATTCACTGAGTCATGTAAGAAATGTACTTGAAATAGAGATCAACTCAGCCACTGATAATCCTTTGATCTTCCCGGAGCAGGGCCAGGTAATTTCAGGGGGCAATTTCCACGGTGAACCGGTGGCACTGGCAATGGATTTCTTAGGAATAGCACTTTCCGATCTGGCCAATATGTCGGAAAGAAGGACAGCAGCTCTGATGGATCCGGATATATCCGATCTGCCGCCATTTCTTATGGAGAATCCGGGCGTGAATTCGGGTTTTGGCATAATGCAGATAGCAGCAGCTGCTTTGGTCTCCGAAAACAAAATCTTAGCTCATCCTGCATCAGTTGACACGGTCCCCACCTCAATTAACCAGGAGGATCACGTGAGCATGGGAACCATAGCTGCCCGAAAGGCAAGGGAAATCGCTGATAATGCCGAAAGTGTTTTGGCTATTGAGTTTCTGTCTGCCTGTCAGGGAATTGATTTCAGAGCTCCTTTAAAACCAGGAGATGGAACAGGTAAAATACACAGAAAAATAAGAACAAGGGTAAAGAAGTTAATAGAGGACAGGATTATGATGGGCGATATATTAA
>JBARPA010000288.1:0-3180 GCA_049642665.1 Candidatus Zixiibacteriota bacterium | reverse complement strand
TCTGATACCTGCCAGCTGGTTGTCTGCAATTGACTAATGTTCTAATTTTCTGACCCAACGGGTTGAAAATCCTCAATTCAACATGCGTAATCTTTGAAATATCATAGCTGATTATTGTTGCAGAATTAAAAGGATTAGGATAGTTCTGTGCTATTTCAAAAGGTATCAGGGTCCCGTTCTGCAATTCTTCCACATAAGTAAAGGTGACTTCCCAATCCCCGGAACAGGTTGTACCATAAATAACTGCACTCCATGTCCCTGACGCTTCATCACCAGCTTCATTAAATGTACCATTGATGGTCATTTCATCGTTCGGATAGCTATATCCGATAGTGAATTGGTCATCAGAGATGGGCCATGGAGGTTCTGTCTGAGTTGTAACGGTTCCGGACTTTGTAACACCCCCGCACTGCCAGTCTGCGTAAGTGGTGACGAGTTTGGTTATCTGGGTACCATCAACATTCACTGTAAACACAAACTCACCAAATTCAGTTGGGACTTTCCAATCTCCGCTCCTTGGTTGGGAGTATATTACTCCGTATCCGGTTAGCAGTAACACAATTAGCATTATGCTAATCGTCAAATACCTTTTCTTCAAGGTATCCATAACTTCACTCCTTTCATTGATACATGATTATTATTAAAATACTATTTTAAAAATACCATTTTAAAGGTTTTCTCTTCATTGTCAGTTTGCAAGATGTAATAATATATTCCTGAACTAACAATTTGGCTATTATCATCCTTCCCATCCCAGGTAATTGATTTGATTCCTGCAGTTTGCATTCCATTGATAAGTGTTTTTACTTCACGACCTAATGTATTGTAAATCCTGATAACTACTTTTGATGTTTTTGGTAATTCATATTGAATAGTAGTAAATGAATTAAAGGGATTGGGATAGTTCTGCTCCAGAGAAAACGTCAAGGATCGTTCTTCTGAGACGATCTCCACCGATGTAGGCATTTCCGCGAGCGGGCGTTGCCATACACCCCTCCCAAGAGTTCCTGCAAAGAGATTCGTGTCGCTGACGACAAGGGCATAGACACGTGCGTCCATCTCAGGGTAACTGACAGAGGTCCAGTTGGCTCCGTTATTTGTTGAAAGGAATACCCCTCTGTCAGTTCCTGCAAAGAGATTCGTATCGTCTACGGCAAAGGCGTGGACAAATGTGTTCGTCAGGCCGGTATTGACAGGAGTCCAGCTTCCGCCGTCATTAGTTGAAAGAAACACGCCGTCGCCCCAAGTCCCTGCAAAGAGATTCGTGCCGGACCCGCCTTCAGCGGGGATGACGGCGAAGGATAAGATAACAACTGTGTCCGGGAGTCCGGTATTAACAGGGGTCCAGCTGGTGCCGGTATTAGTTGAAAGATATATCCCGCCACTATCAGTCCCTGCAAAGAGATTCGTGCCTTTGACGGCAAAGGATGAGACAGCAACTGTGTCCGGCAGTCCGGTATTGACAGGGGTCCAGGTAGCACCGTTATTAGTTGAAAGAAATACCCCGAAGCCCTTGGTCCCTGCAAAGAGATTTGTGTCGGACCCGCCTCCGGTGGGGCTGACCGCAAAGCATGAGATAACGACCGTGTCCGGCAGTCCGGTATTGACAGGGGTCCAGTTAGTGCCATTATTAGTTGAACGATACACCGCACCCCAAGTCCCTGCAAAAAGATTAGTGCCACTGAAGGTAAGGGACGAGACAGATCCATATCGGGCCGTCAGTCCGTTATTGACAGGAATCCAGCTGGTGCCGTTATTGGTTGAACGAAACACCCCACCGCCGTTAGTCCCTGCAAAGAGATTCGCGGCGCTGACGGCAAGAGAGTGGACGTTTGTGGTCTTTATTCCGGCATTGACACGAGTCCAGTAGGTGCCGTTATTGGTTGAACGAAACACCCCGTCGCAAGTCCCTGCAAAGAGAGTCGTGTCGGACCCGCCTTCGGAGGGGCTGACGGCAAGGGCACCGACACCTCCCGGGTACGTCATTCCGGTATTGACAGAATCCCAGTCGGTGCCATTATTAGTTGAAAGATACACCCCCTCGCCCTCATGAGTCCCCACAAAGAGATTCGTGCCGCTGACGGCAAGGGACATGACACCTTTGTCCATCTCCGGGTAACTGACAAGGGTCCAGTTCGCTCCGTTATCACTTGAACTAAACACCCCGTGCCAGGTCCCTGCAAAGAGATTTGTGTCGATGACGGCAAAGGAACATACAACAACTGAGTCATCCGGCAGTCCGGCATTCACAGCAGTCCAGCTGGTGCCATTATCAGTTGAAAGGAACACCCCACTGCCGAAAGTCCCCGCAAAGAGATTAGTATCGATGGCAGCAAGGGAATAGACAACTGTGTTCGTTAGACCAGCATTGACAGGAATCCAGCTGGTGCCGTTGTTAGTTGAAAGATATACCCCATCACCAGTCCCTGCAAAGAGATTCGTGCCGCTGACCGCAAGGGCACAAACCGAGCAGTTCGTTAGTCCTGTACTAACATTGGTCCAGTTAGCACCATGGTTCGTCGAAAGAAACACCCCAGCGCCATCAGTCCCTGCAAAGAGATTGGTGCCACTGACGGCAAGGGCAATGACGCCTAGATTCCATAGTCCGGTATTGACTGGAGTCCAGCTGGCGCCGTTATTAGTGGAAAGATACACCCCGCCCCCGGTCCCAGCAAAGAGATTAGTGTCGGACCCGCCTTCGGCGGGGCTGATGGCAAAGCAGCCTACCCCACCGCCTTCAGGACCATTCGTTTGAATCCATTGGGCCATCAAGTGGCCTGAACCAAAAGAAAAGAGGGCCATTAACAAAAGCACCCATAACAATCTTTTCATCAATCTGCTCCTTTCATATTGATAAACAAATAAACTATTTTTATATCGTAGCTAACATTGTTCACAATAATCCACAGAATACACAAATACTGCTGTGTGTGCCATCTAAGAAGTCTTTTAAAGCAGCCCGCAGGTCAAGTGCTCTGCACACCTGATAAATGCTTCGTGTCCCATCCCCCCGTTTCTGGCGAAATCCATTCTACTCATAGAGTTTATTATAATCATTCATGCAAACATGTCAAGCACTTTTTAGATTATTTACCCGATTGGTAATGTCTGGATTGGATGATTGGTCATTGGAGTGAAAGGTCAATTGTGACTGAGAGGGTAGGACAAGGTCTCCTGACC
>JBARPA010000287.1:0-10598 GCA_049642665.1 Candidatus Zixiibacteriota bacterium | reverse complement strand
GTCCCCACCCAAACCCACTGGGAATCCGTTTCAATTGTGGATATGTAGATGTTATCCACCAGGGTGTTTCTGAAATAGCCCAGGGTATCTTTTTCCATCCAGTAGAAGTTCAGACCCGATTCGGTCCCGATCCAGAGCACCTCCTCATCGGATTTTAAAGTGCTCACCCAATCATCCCTTAAGCCGCTGAAGGTGTTGAAGTTTTTCCAGCTGTTTTTCCTCTTATCGTAACGGGTGAGTCCCTCTTCGGTTCCAAACCAGACATACTGGGAATCAGCTTCTATCACATTTATCTGGTTGGTTTGCAATTCATTTATCCTTTCTGTCTTGAAATAATCCCAGAGGTTTTTCTGACGAACGAACCGGGTGATCCCCTGGGATTCCATGTAAGATCCTTTTCCTCCTGTCCAGATCACTCCCCTATCCAGACAGATGGCATTAACGTCGGAGTCATAAAGGCCAAATTCGAACATCTGTAGTTCCAGATTCCTTACTGAGCCTATCCCGGCGTTCAAACCCCAGGTTCCCAACCACAGATCACCCCAATCATCCAGATAAAGTGCTGTGACCGGGTATCTATTCAAATAGATATCTGTGATATACCCTTCCGGGAAGAAGCTGTAGCCGTAATCCATGAAAAAGACAGGCAGGGCTGTATCAGGTTTATAACTTTGCACCAGATTCTGGGGGAAATCGCCTCCGATGTACCAGTTCCTGAAGATGGGCTTGTACATACACATTCCGGATTGGGTATCAAACCAGAGCTCGTCTTTTTCCTGATCGTAGGCCACCCTGTTTACCCGGTTATCCAGAAGACCGTCAGAGGTGGTGAAGGGCGGTTCCCATTCCCTGAGAGTGTTATTGTATCTGGAGACTCCGCCGGTGGTACCAAAATAGACGTGATCGAAATCCGTGGCTATTGAAGTAACATACCTTAAAACCGTATAGCTGACCCAATCACCCTCCCGGTAACGCCCCTTGGCTGATAGATCAAAGCTTAATAAAAGAACAATAATAAAAGTGAGTATATATATAAATTTGATTTTCATATCTTTTCATTTATGATTACCTTGAACCAGATAGGAAATCATAAACACATTGGGACAACACGGATGTTCCAATCTTTATAGCATTTTCGTCCACATTGAACTTGGGGTGATGCCAGGGATAAATCGCTTTTTTCTTAGTATTTCTTATGCCTACTCTCATGAAGGTTCCCGGAACCTTACTTAAAAAATAGGCGCAATCCTCACCGCCCATAACAGGATTTTTAATCTCAACTATCGCTTTCTTAGAATATAGCCTGGAAATAGCTTCTCTTGCCAGGTTGGTCATTTCAGGATCGTTTTTCAAAATCGGGTAACCTATTTTATAATCGAGTGAAAAGCCAGCACCGGCTGATCTGGTAATCCCGGAAACGATCTGTCTGATCATTTGAGGAATTCTCTGATTTAGCTTCCTGTCAAGTGTTCTGACCGTTCCCTTTAATAGCACTTTGTCGCAGATTATATTGGATGCCGTTCCACCTTGGATCACGCCGATGCTTACCACTACAGGGTCAAAGGGACTGATTCTTCTGGAGACAATGGTCTGCAGGGCTTGTATCACCTGGGCAGTAACTGATATTGCATCTACTCCCTGGTGGGGCCTTGCGCCATGTCCGCCCTTGCCGGTTATGGTCAGATCAAAGCTATTGGTATGAGCCATCATAGGTCCATCTTTGACCCCCATTTTCCCGACTGGAATGGAGGGGTCTGTGTGAAGGGCAAAGAGGCCATAAACATCCGGGTTTTTCAGAACACCGGCTTTGATCATTGGCAAAGCACCTCCGGATCCAGACTCCTCTGAGGGCTGAAAGATGAATTTCACGTTTCCCGGGAGTTCGTTTTTCATCCTGGAGAGGACAGTAGCAGCACCGATAACGCAGGTCATATGCATATCATGGCCGCAGGCATGCATCTTTCCATTTATTCTGGATTTATAGGGTACGTCAGTTTGCTCAGTAACTGGCAGAGCATCCATATCAGCTCGCAAAGCCACAGTTTTCCCCTTTTTGTCGCCATACAGAACACCCACAACACCCGTTTTGGCAATGCCGGTTTTTACCTGAAGCTTTAATTGTTTTAGTTCCCTGGTGATTCTTTTGGAAGTCTCAAACTCCTCAAAAGCTATTTCTGGATATTGGTGAAATTCCCTTCTCAGTTTAACTAACCTTGGGAAAATCTCATGAGCTATTTTCTTAATTGTTTTAGGAATAGTGTCTTCCATTCGTTAACTCTCTCTTTTGATAAAAAATAAGATTTACCAAAGCTCAGGAAGCTATCAACCCTTTATCCAGAAAATAATTTGCTGAGTCATTTATAACACTAAGAATCATGCTTCCATAATCTTTAGATTTCTGGAATTTGTCTATCCTTTCTCCTCCAAAATGAGCGGGGTTGTGGCGATAATGTCTTAAGGCTCGCCTAAGTCCATCAATTATTTCTGAACCTTCTTTATCTCCCTTGTCTATTTTCTTCCCTGTTTCGGTTATGATATCTTCTTTGATCTTTTGGATTTTATCAGAGTCATAGAGATTCCCAATATTTCTGATTTCCTCGCTTTCTTTCTTAAGTCCTAAATTTTCTGCAAGCAGATAAAGATATCCTTCAAAGGCTTTATATGCAGGTGCTATTAAAAAAGAGTAATCATAATAAAGTGAAGAAATCTTCGTAACCTTATATCCTTTGATCCTACCAGTTATCTCATCAGGCATAGGTCTTGTATTCGAAGCTTCCCCTGTGTAGTTAACTAAGATAAACCAATCACGTAACAATTCTATAATCTCTACTTTATTATTCAGAAATTTAATTACGTCTCTGTCTAAATGTTCACTTAACTCATCTATCATAATTTCCCATGTAATGAGTTATTATTAATCTCTTAGGATTTTTGGTATCGCTTCTGGTATCTTCTCCATTATATCCCCGGCAATCATACCCATCTCCCCTTTTTCATCTCGAGCCAGATCGCCAGCCAAACCATGTATATAAACTCCGCAACTAGCTGCATCCAACATTATCTTATTTATATCCCTTCCCCTTCTGTCAAACAACATCTGAGCTACCAGACCGATTATGATGCCGGTTAAAACGTCCCCGGAACCGGCGGTTGCCATGCCGGCGTTACCAGCTGAATTTACATATACCTGCCCTGCAGGCTCGGCAACTATGGTGGGCGCACCCTTGAATACTAAAACACAATTGAATTCTTTAGCTGAATCTGATGCGTATTTAATTCTATCCTTTGCGATCTCTTCTACGGAGACATTTATTAACCTGGATAGCTCCCCAATATGCGGAGTTAAAATCAGAGGAATATCTATCTCTTTTAAAATGGATGAGTCTTTGGCAATTGCATTCAAGCCGTCTGCATCTACAAGTGTGGGCAAACTAGTTCTTTTGAGAATCCTTCGGGCCAGCTCGATGGTCTCGAAATGCTGGCCTAATCCCGGACCTAAAGCCAGACAATCTGCCCACTGGAAAAGCTGGACTATCTCACCCAAACCTCGCAAAGCTAAAGCGCCTTTTTTTCTGACATCAGGTAAAGGTTTGGTCATAACCTCGGTTAGTTTTATCTCCATTATATCATTTAAAGTCCTGGGCATACCCAAAATAGCCATTCCTGCTCCCACCCTTAAAGTCGATGTAGAGGCTAATGCCGCAGCTCCGGTCATTCCGGTTGATCCTGCAATCAGAACCACCCTGCCGCAGTTTCCCTTATAGGCATCCCCAGGCCTTTGAGGAAGCAGAGCTTTGATCTCCTCTTTGGTTATCAGATTTAAATTTAATTTTTCTTTGTCTATTATTTTTCGGGGAACTCCAATATCGACTACAGTAACTTCACCTGAATATGTTTTTCCTGGGTGAAAAAAGTGTCCGATTTTGGGCAAGGCCATGGTTGCTGTATGGTCCGCTTTCACGCATAGCCCTTCAGCCTCGCCAGTATCGGCATTGAGTCCTGAGGGAACGTCAATGGCTAAAACAGGTGAATTAAATTTGTTGATGAATTCAATTGCATGAGCATATAACCCTTCTGCTTTTCCCTGAAAGCCCGTTCCGAATATGGCATCCACCATTAAATTGGAATTGGGATTTTTGGGAAAATCCTTTTTTTGGGAAAGCTCTTTAATAGAAAGACCCAGCTTTTGTGCCTTTTCCATATTGACCCTGGCATCCCCTTTGAGTTCTTTTTTTTTGCCTAAAAGAAATAATTTAACGTCTGCTCCCCACTGGGAGAGGTATCTCCCCACCACAAAACCGTCCCCGCCGTTGTTCCCCCTGCCGCAGAAGATCAAAACTTTCTTGCCTTTTAGATCATCGCCCAAAATATTTTTTGCCACCTCAGCAGACCCTTTTCCGGCTTTTTCCATCAGCTCCAGCCCTGGGACTTTCTCACCCTTAATTGTCTTGGTGTCGATATTTCTCATCTGCTGGGATGTAACCAGTTTCATAAAAATCCCCTATTTATTTCGGAAATTGTTTATGCTGTCCCTGAGTTCATTAGCCTTGGTTCTGGCGGCATCTGCGAAATCTTCGCCCGAGGATGCATATATTATACCTCTGGACGAATTTATCACAGCCAAATTACCCTGATCATCTGTTCCGAACCTTACTGTTTTTTCCACATCCCCTTTCTGCGCTCCCACGCCTGGAATTAGAATGGGCAGTTTTCCGACGATCTCTCTTATCCTTTTTAATTGTTCGGGAAAAGTGGCACCCACGACCAGTCCGCAGTTCCCTTTCTCGTTCCAACTAAGGATTTTCTCAGCTACAATTTCATATAAAGGCTTATTATTGACCTCTTGAAGCTGAAAATCCTCAGCACCCTTATTGGAGGTCAAACATAAGATGAAAGCGCACCTGTCTTCATAGGCTAAAAATGGGGATATGCTGTCCTCACCTAAATAAGGACTCACGGTAACCGCATCCCCTTTTAAATCCTCGAAAATAGCTTGGGCATACATCCTGGAGGTATTGCCGATATCTCCCCTTTTGGCATCTAATATAACAGGAATATGTTCCGGGATATGTTCGCATGTTTTTTTCAAAGCTTCCCAGCCCTTCACACCCTGTGACTCGTAAAACGCCAGATTGGGTTTATAAGCACAGACCAAATCGGAAGTGGCATCGATAATACTTTTATTAAAGGAGAAGATGGGATCATTCTCATTAAGCAGAAAATTTGGAATTTTCTCTATGTCTGTATCCAATCCCACACAAAGGAGTGAATTGTTTTTTTTGCTGATATCTAATAATTTCTCGAGAAATCTCATTGGGGATGTCCTCTAAATCTCTAATTTACCCACTAAATCTTTTATTCTTTTTATCCTGTTGTTCTCGCAGTAATCCTCAAGACCGTCGAGAATTTTTATGGAGGCTTTGGGGTCTACGAAATTAGCAGTGCCCACCTGAATCATAGAGGCTCCGGCTAATAAGAATTCCAGGGCATCTTTGGTATTCATAATTCCACCGATGCCCACAACTGGAATATCAACTTTTTGTGCAACCTTCCAGACCATGGCTAAAGCCACCGGTTTGATTGCCGGGCCGGATAATCCTCCGGTGATGTTGGCAAGAAGAGGTTTTCTGGTCTCCGAATCTATTGCCATTCCCACCAGGGTGTTTATCAGAGAAATGGCATCGCATCCTGCCTCCTGGACAGCTAAGGCGATTTGGGTTATATCAGTAACGTTGGGTGATAGTTTCACCATCAGGGGATGTGAGGTATTCTCTCTGATGGCTTTTATGATTTGGTGGGCGCTTTCCTCTGTTGCACCAAACTGCATCCCACCTTGTTTCACATTGGGGCAGGAGATGTTGATCTCCAGCATATCAATTCCCTTTGTCCGGTTCAATCTTTTCACCACTTTCACATATTCCTCTAAGGTAGAGCCGGCAACATTGACAATTATTCTGGTGTCCAGCTTTTTTAAAAAGGGGAGTTTCTCCTTGATAAAACTGCTTATCCCCACGTTGGCCAATCCTATGGCGTTCAGCATTCCGGAGGGGGTCTCGCAGGTTCTGGGAGGTGGATTTCCCTCTCTGGGATTTAAGGTTATGGATTTGGTAATCACCCCGCCCAGCTTGTTTAAATCGAAGAATTCAGAGTATTCCTCCCCATAGCCGAAGGTTCCTGAGGCCACCAGAACGGGATTTTTGAATTTTACCTTGCCGATCTTTATTGAGAGGTCAGTCAAGCCACACCTCCCGGGCATTGAAGACCGGACCTTCCTTGCACACCCTTTTGTATTCTAATTTATTTTTTTTGCCGTGTTTCACCACGCATCCCATACAAGCTCCCACTCCGCAGGGCATATGATTTTCTAAAGAGGCTTCGCAATTCAGATTATACTCTTTGGCATATTCCGACATAACCTTTAACATGGCCGGAGGACCACAGGAGAAGATCTTAGTCTTTTTTTGATTTTTAGATTTCTTTATCTGGTTCAAGAAAAGATTAGTCACCAATCCCTCAAATCCCTGGGTACCGTCCTCGGTGGCAAAGAGAACCTCTATGCCCAGATCCTTTAATTCCTTTATGTATAGGAATTCATCTTTGTTTTTCACCCCGTATAGCAGGCTGATCTTTAAGGAATCCGATTTATTGTTTCTGTAAAGCTCCGATGCCAGAAAGAAAAGTGGGGCAATGCCCATGCCTCCAGCTACCAGAATGACATCCAGATTTGACCTTTTGGGGAGGGTGAAGGTATTGCCTAAAGGACCCAGGACATCCAATTCTTGCCCTGGCTTTTTTAGAGATAATAACTTGGTTCCCTGTCCCACCACCTTAAAAAGTATGTCAAAGGTACCTTTTTCCCTTCCCGTCTTGTGTATGCTGAAAGCTCTTCTCAAAAGAGGGGAGCTGTTATCGTGTATCCTTATATGGACGAAGTTACCGGGATACGATTCCCTCGCAATCCGGTGCGAGAAAAATCTCAACCTGCAAAAGAGCGGACTTACTCTGTCACAGGAAATTATGGGAATTTTTTGTTGTACAATCATTATTGGTTACCGCCTGTTTTATCTGTATGATCACCTGTTTCCGGCGGTTTGACTTCCACCTCGTATAGAAAATACCCGCCTACATACATCACGTCTATGGAATCAGGCTCAAAGACCGTTTCCTTTGCCGCCAGCAGGGCTGCCTCGTCTATATAATGGTTGTTCAAGGAATTGACTATCTCCGCCTCGTAGACCTCTCCGTTGAAATTGTCTATTTTTATCTTGAGAACCACTTTTCCCTTAATCCCACTTTCCAGTTCCGATTCCGGATAGATAAATTTCCCTTCGACTTTAGGTTTAGGTGCTAAAGGGAACAAAGGTTTTTGTTCCTGTTCCTTCTGGACCAGGGAATCTGCTTGTTCCTCAGCCGGAGGCGGTTTCTCCTCTTTGGGCTGGGTTTTCGGTTTCTTGGGAATTTTTAATCCCAGCTTCAACCTGGCTGCATTAGCATACTTTGAATCAGGATATTTATCCACCAGCTCCTGATAAGCTAAGATCACGGTACTGTCACCTGGATTGTCGTATTGTTCCTGAGTCCAGATCAAAGCATACTCAGAGGCAGGAGTATATCTGCTCTTAGGAAAATCCTGAACTATCTTTAGATATAAGCTTCTGGCTGAATCGACGTTCCCCTCCTTCATAAGCAATCTCTCAGCTTCAGCAAAGAAGTATTTTGGAAGAAGAGCCTTAGCGGAATCCTGGGATATACCTAAAAATGGCCAGGCTAAATCCGAGTAATCGGACTTGGGGTATTGATCCCAGAGCTTCTGGTAAAACTCCTTTGCTCCCTCGTTATCATTTTTAATATTTTCCAAAATCCATCCAATGGCATAAAGGGATTTTGGGGCAAATTCGCTTTCCGGATAATCCTCAACTAAAATGGTGAACTCAGAAATTGCCGAATCGGGCTGGTTCATCTCAAAAAGATAGGCCTCGGCCAGAAGGTAAAGGGTTATCTCAGGTTTTTCGGCCTCGGTTAGCTGCTTTTGGTATTCTTCCAATTTAGCCAGATTGGCGGATTTCTCCAGTGCTTTTTTGGCCGTCTCAGATTGAGGTTTTTCCTTGGTAGCATTGTCAAAAAGCTCCTTGGCTTTTTTAAGATCCTGAAGTTGTTCCTGATAAATGATGCCCATTTGATAAAAGGCCTCACAGGATTCCTCGGTGCGAGGGGAAGTTACCGTTATGTTCTCGAATTCTTTAAGGGCTAAATCGGTGGAATCCTGCAAAAGATTCCCCTGAGCTATCTTTAGCTGGATTTTAGGAAGATATTTAAAGTATTTCTGCTCCCGGGATAACTCGTTAAAAACGTTCATGCCCTGATCTACCTGATCCAAAAGATAAAGACACTCCCCGGTCTTGAATTGTGATTCAAAAATCAGGGTTCTATCATTGGTGAAATTCCTGACCAGGGAGAGACCCTCCTTTGCCTGATTATAATCCTTTTTAAAAAAGTAACACTCCGCTATGCGAAATTGGGCTTTGCCCATCAACTCCTCTTTTTTATAATCGTTGATGATGCGGGAGTAATTCTTTATGGCATCATCATACTCCTTCTGTTCAAAATGTATCTCAGCCAGAGCATAGGCCGCATCAGATTTGAATTTCTTCCTTTTTTCCGCTTGGATTATGGAATTGAAGGAGATGACAGCCTGGGAAAGGTTGTTCATCCTGTAATGACATAAACCGACGAAATAATGGCAATCCTGGGTGAAATCACTCTCCGGGAAGTTGACCAGAAGCTCCTTGAATTTTCGCTCCGCCTTAAGGTATTCACCTTTATAGTAAAAGGAATTCCCTATCAAAAACAGAGCATCGTCTACCCATTTGCTGTTGGGATGAAAGGTCAATACCTTGGATGCCTTTTTTATGGCCCCATCGTAATGCGAGTTGGCACTTCTGTTGGGCTCATCCGAACCGGCTTTTTTCTGGATTTTCCGACCCTCATCGAATTCCTTCTGGGCATTGTAGAAGGTGTTGTAATAGGTACAGCAGGAGAACAGAAGAAAAATAATCAAAGGTATTATCAGAAAAAACTTATTATTGGATTTCATACGATATTATCCTTTTTTTGAACCCAGCCATTTTTCAAACCCGAATCAAAGAACGATTTCTCCGTATCAAGATATTCCTGGAGCGTGGTTTTCCTTTTCAGGTGATGGTGGTTTTGTGCCCGGTAGGCCGGGAAATACTGATCCATCAAGCTCACCCAGACCTGATCCGAGATCTTTTGAGAGATGAATTCAAAGATCCTTTCAGATCCGGATAAACCCGAGGGCAAAACCATATGCCTGATTATCAGACCGGACCTGGCTAAGCCCTGGTCATCTGTAATTAAGTTACCCACCTGGGAATACATTTCCTCCACTGCAGATCTGTTGATTTCCGCATAATTATTTACTCCGGAATACCTCTCTGCCACCTGGTTATCGGAGTATCTCATATCCACCAGATATATGTCGATGACTCCTCTAAGAAGCCTTAAACCCTCCCGGGACTCATAGCCAGAGGTGTTATAGACTAGGGGAAGGCCCAATCCCCTTTTTCGGGCTAAAAAAATTGCCTCCACTATCTGGGGAATGTAATGAGTGGGGGTGACTAAGTTAATATTGTGGGCTCCCTGTGCCTGGAGTTCCATCATCATCCGGGCAAGCCTTTTTGTGGTGACCACATTGCCATTTCCCAGCTGGCTGATGGGAAAGTTCTGACAATAAACACACCTCAAACTGCAGTTGGTGAAAAATATAGTTCCCGAGCCTGATTTCCCGGAAATGGGAGGCTCCTCCCCGAAATGGAGATTGTAACTTGATACCATTACCTCTGAATCTGAGTTGCACCTGCCTTTCTCCCCCTTTAACCTGTTAGCCCTGCAGAGATTGCCGCAAAGACAGCAGGAGCGAAGAGCAGAACTTACCTCTTTTAATCTTTTTCCGACATTGATATGCTTCATATTCCAGTCAGAGGTGGGGAATTTCACTTTATCTTTAGTTATACTCTGCATACAGCCTAAACTCGGAAATTCATTTCCGGGAATATGAAAATGGTTTAAAAGTTAAAAATCATTTGAAAATTTTTACAATAATTGGCATTATCTCGCCGGCCTGGCCCAGTATAAGCTCATCTGAAAGATGAGAAAGCTCGGTGGGCTCGATATTTACCTCCACCAGATAGGCACCTGATCTTTTAGCCATAAGGGGCAAAGAGGCAGCAGGATGAACCACTGCTGATGTTCCCACGGAGAAGAAAAGGTCGCAGGAGGAGGAGACCTCAAAGGCGGTTTTTATGGCATTCTCCGGTAACATCTCTCCGAACCAGACCACATCCGGACGAATCTTGCCCCCACACTTGCACCTGGGTGGAATCTGGTCAGCTTTGATTTCCAAAGTCTCATATATTTTTTCACACTGAATACATTTGTTGCGTTTGATGTTTCCGTGTAGCTCCACAATGTCAACGCATCCTGCCCTCTGGTGGAGCCCGTCAACGTTCTGGGTGATTAAGGTGAAATTCTCAAAGAATTTCTGAAACTCCGCCAGGGCATAGTGAGCCGGGTTGGGC
>JBARPA010000286.1:0-3003 GCA_049642665.1 Candidatus Zixiibacteriota bacterium | reverse complement strand
GACCCAGACTGGGCCAGTTTACATCGAACTCCTGATGATCGGTTACCCTTTTTATCTTTTTGGTGCTAAGATCATAAAAGAATATGTTCATTGTATGATCCCTGTCCGAGCCAAAATAGATTCTGTCCTGGTGCCACATAGGATAGGTGTCTGTCCCCTCATAATCTGTTATTCTTTCGATCTTGTTTTTTTTCAAATCATAGATCCAGATATCCTGAGCCAAACCCCCTTTATACCTTTTCCAGGTTCGGAAATTCCTGAAGATGCGATTGTAAGCGATCTTATCGCCGTCCGGGGAAAAGCAGGTCAGACCGCCCTCAGGCAGGGGTAAAACCTCGGGAAATCCTCCTTCTTTATTAACGGTGAAAAGTCTTTGAAACCATCCGTTGTGGCTGTCACGCCAGGACCTGAACAAAACCTTTTGGTTATCCGGATGCCAGCCTAAGACCATATCGTCGAATCCATGTCTTTCCGAGGTATTCTCAAAACCCGGGTAAAAGGTGAGCCTTTTGGGCTCACCTCCCTCAGAAGGAATAATGTAAACATCGGTATTCCCATCATATTGAGCAGTGAAGGCAATCCATTCGCCGTCAGGGGAGAATTTGGGAAAAAGCTCCAGGCCCTCATGAGTGGTCAGCCTGCGGGCTATCCCGCCCTGGCTGGATACCAGCCACAGATCACCGGCATATACAAAAACAATCTTATCCTTATGAATATCCGGAAATCTCATCAGCCTCCCCTCTTCCGCAATAGCAGAACTCAGCAAAATGAAACTGGATATTAACAAAACAATTATGATTTTAAAACCACGCATATAAATACCTCCTGAAAACATTAATAAGAAAAATAACTCTTTTCATTTAAATGAATTAGTTCATAGAATCCTTATTGAGATGAAATTTAATTAATTCAGATCGTTTTGCAACAAAAAATAACCAAAGATTATGATTGATTGAGAAAAACTCAAGAACTCAATTTTTCAATTGACACGTACAAGAACCTGACTTAAGTTAGGTTTTGGATATATCAAATACTTCAACTATTAGGCAATTTTAAACTCTGGATTTTAATCAAATATAAAGCTGAATTTGATCGAGATAAAAGACTTGATAGGAGGTTTTTGACAGTGAAGAATTTAAGATTTCTAATCATATTCCTGGGGCTATTCTGTGTTTGTTTTATGATTACTACCACATTAAAAGCCGCAGAGCTTCCTCCTTTTGGAATTGACGATGTATTCAGGATTATCTATGTTTCGGATCCTCAAATTTCCACGGATGAAGAGATAGTAGTCTTCGAAGCTGAAAAAGCAGATTCTGCTACGAATCATTACATCACACATTTATGGATGGTTTCTACAAGTGGTGGAGAGCCCAGTCAGTTGACTACCCTGGATTCATCAGACACCAGACCCCGCTTCTCACCGGACGGAAAAAAATAGCATTTCTTTCCAGCCGCAGCGGCACCAGACAGATCTGGATCATCTCCCCTGAAGGTGGTGAAGCTACCCAATTGACCGATTTTTCAGTACCTGTGAGCAAGTATGCCTGGTCTCCGGACGGCAAGTGGATTGCATTCATAGCCGAGGTCCTTCCCGGAATTGATCCTGACTCATCCCTGGAAATAACCAAAAGATGGCACGATGAAAAGAAAAAATCAAAAGTAAAAGCAGAACTTTACGAAAAGCTCCTTTATCGACACTGGAATATTTACGATGATAAGCGGATATCACATCTTTTCATAATGGACGCTGAAGGCAAAAATCCACCCCTTGATTTGACCCCTGATCTGGAATTCGACGTACTGCAGTGGGACTATGCGGTTGCCAGTGTAGGACTTGACTACGACTGGTCACCGGACAGCAAATCCATTGTCTTTGCCACCAACTTAAATCCAAAACAGGAATTAAACTACGATGTGAACCTCTACAAAGTTGACATCGCCTCACCCGGAAAGATAGAATGCCTTACACCTGAAAAGCCTGGTGCTGAATCCTGTCCCAGGTTCTCACCGGACGGAAGATATTTAGCTTACCGGATAACGGATGAACCCGGGTATGAGGCTGATAAGGGAGATCTAATTGTAAGGGATCTTAAGGCCAACAACGAGAGAAACCTGACTGAGTCCTGGGACCGCTCAGTGGGAGAGATGCTCTGGTCACCCGATGGTTCCAGAATTTATTTCTTGGCTTCCGATCAAGGAGAAAAACCTGTTTTTTCTATTTCATTGAAAGATGGTAAGATAGAAAAATTGATAAGTGGATGGAACAGCAATCTCACCCCCTTGAAGAATGATCGAATATTATTAACACATCAGGATGGGGAACATCCAGGAGAGATTTACTTAGTCGAAAAAGGAAAGCTCAAGAAACTGACCGGACTAAACGGCCGACTCCTATCTGAAAGAGTCTTTCCCTCTATGGAGTCATTCTGGATCCCCAGGCCTCAAGGAGACAGCATCCAGGGATTTACCTTAAAACCTCCCAACTTTGATTCCAGAAGGAAATTTCCTTTAGTCCTCTATATCCACGGAGGGCCAGAGGGAATGTATGGACAATATTTTTCGACCGTTCGGCATCTTTTAGCCTCCCAGGGTTATGTGGTTTTATTTCTCAATCCCTCCGGATCAACCGGATATGGGGAGAAACTTAAAAGGAGCATCCAATACGATTGGGGCGGGCAGTGTTATCGGGATCTGATGATGGGGGTGGATTACATTATCTCCAAAGGATATATCGATACCACCCAGATGGCTGCCATGGGAGGTTCCTTTGGGGGGTATATGACCAATTGGATCGCAACCCAGACCGATCGCTTTACCTGTCTGGTTTCACATGCCAGCGTTTTCAATCTGGAGAGCAAGTATGGGACAACCGATGAGCTTTTCTTTGTGGAATGGGAATTCGGAGGACCGCCCTGGGAGAATCGTGAAGTCTATCGCCGCTTTTCTCCTCACAACTTCGCCCACCAGATGAAAACCCCCATGCTGGTCATTGTGGGCGAT
>JBARPA010000285.1:0-6464 GCA_049642665.1 Candidatus Zixiibacteriota bacterium | reverse complement strand
AACTAAATTTATACAAACAGTTAAGGGGGAGCACTTGATAGAATTAATATTAAGAGGGAAGTTGTTCAATACACCGTAAATATCTCTATTACTTCAGCAGAAGCATCTTTTTTGTGCTGACGAAATCATCTGTTTGTATTCTGTAGAAGTAGACTCCGCTGGCAACTGCTTTGTCATTGTTGTTCTTTCCATCCCAGACTACGCTTTTGTGTCCTGCGGATTGATGTTCATTCACCAGCTGTTTAACTTTTTGACCCTGGATGTTATATATCGTGATCTTAACCCTGGAATCCTGGGGCAAGGAATACCTTATGACTGTGCTAATGTTAAACGGATTGGGATAGTTCTGATGAATGTCGAATCTTGTGGGCAAGTTCTTTTTTTCCAGTATTCCCTCTAAGAATTCCATTACCTGGTTTTCCCCTTCCGATTCCGGACAATCCATTAGAGCATTGTATATCTCCTCACATATGGACAGGTGTTCCTGATAATTTTCTTTGAATAAATCAATACCCTTGTTTAATTTGTGTGGGTAACCAGAAACTGTGCTGTCCCAATTAGCACTCACAGCACAGATATCACTGCCGCTTACTTCTCCATCACCATTAGCATCAGCATACACAGCAGATTCTGGATCCCATCTTGTTTTTGGACTGTATGAAGCCCATCTATGAACAGGTTTAATTGACCATTTAATATCTTGATATTCTTTTCTTCTGCATGGTCCGGTTTCTCCCCAATAAAAACCTAATGCCAGAATATCTCTCTGATCAACGATATGGTCATTGTTGGTGTTACCCGGATAGACCCCTAATCCAGTATAGAATTCCCAGGTAAAATCCTGAGCCATCCCGGAGTCGGCTAAGTCCTTGATTTCAGCAGATAGCGTGACTACAATGGTATCCAAAGGTGGAAACATGGGTTGAGAAATTAAAGACCAATCAAATTGCCGGGCATTGTAATTATATCCACAAACACCCTTCAAAATCCCACCTTTCTTGCTATTCACCTCAAAGAAGCTGTCAACATATTCCTGTTTAAAATTAATGGGTTCACTTAGTGTTATAAGCAGCTCGGTATCGATCAACACATCTTCCTCAGATGAATCTGGATAATGTCCTACTACCTCTAAGATCTCATTGGTCACAGTGATTGTAACATAGGCAGTATCGGTCAATGCCCCATCACTAACTGCGAAAAGCATGTAATGTTCACCCACCTCACCATAATCAGGAATCCAGGAGAATTTGCCGGAAATTGAATCAAACCACGCTCTCTCAGGCAAGCCAAAAGCGAAATAGCACAAGGAATCCTCATTAGGATCGTGAGCGTATAAGGTGAATTCCAACTGGTTGGTCTCCTCTACAATGAATTCTAAAGTGTCCTCTCCTGTGACACCATAAGACCCTATGGAATCCAGTACCGGCGTGAATTCTGGCCCGGGCTCTACAGAGTCTGGAAGATCGATCAGGTGAAACCGGGTAGGAACAGACAAGTAAGGTTGATCACAATCGTTGCTTGAAAATTTGATATCGGCGGAATAATCACCAAGTGAAAGACCGGAAGCGTCAAATTTAACTACCAATTCTTGTGTCTCTCCGACTCCCAGAGTACAGGCCCAGGGAGCAACCTCCAGCCAGGTGTAAGCTGGAACTCCAGATTCCACTAAATAGACCATATCTGTAGCCTGGCTTACACACCACAGGTTACCCCATCTATCCAGAGCTAAACCGGCGCCGTCATAGCCACTGCCATCTCCAGGAGCCAAAAACTGATTAATTACCTCTCCAGTTTCCGGGTCCACCTGATAGATATAATCTCCGCGTGCATTAACTGCTATCCACAGGAACCCTTCAGGATGCCAGGCCAAGCCTGAAACAGCAGGGAAATAAAAGGAGTTTAAAATCCCTCCAGGATTGTCCCAGCTTAAACCTTTGATCCTGTATACCCGATCTTGATTCCAGCCACCAATGTAAAAAACGTCTTTTCTTTTATCATAAGCCAATCCTCTCTGGGAAATGGAATCCCATTTATGTGCTGGATCGTGAATTGAATTCAAGACTTCACCGCTGGCTGGATCAAGCTGATAAATCCCGTTATCCCCACCCACACTAACCTGCCAGATACACTGACCGTCCCAGGCCATATCCGCTGACCAGGCACCCGCCCAATCAGAACAGCTAAACATAGACATCATGTTTCCTAATGTGTCTACCTCACTGTCTGTGACATTCTTAAGATCGGATATCCAGACATCTTTTCCATCAAAGCATAATCCCCAGGGTTGAAATATTGAGCTGGGAGCAGGCCAGGATACTAATACATCACCAGGAGTGGCATAAGCATTCAAAAAACCATCCTTCTCTTCATCATAAAGACCAGACGTGTTTCCAGCGTTTGGATCATAACTGATACTTCTCTTCCCTTTGGCGCCCAAAAGCTCCCGGATAGTGTAACGGCCCTTGGTGGTGGATGAAACACTCATCTTTAAATGATTATTCATCAACCCCGTGGATTCAGCAAAATTATCCAGGTCCACCTCAAGGTAAAGAGGGCTTTTTCCGGAATTAACAACGGTCAATGTCTCCACCAAAACCTCTCTTACAAAAAGAGCATCCGACAGCGAATCGGAATCAACCCAGATATCAGCACACTCCAGACCTTCACCCCGTAAGCTCACCGTCAAAGTCGACTCATCCGGATCATCAGAACTTATAACCAAATGGCTCCAAAGCTCCCCCACAGAATTGGGAGAAAAGGTAAGGCTCACCATTGTATCCTCATCTGGCGATAAAATTAAATTGGGTATATCCACTGAAAGCTCAGTATTCTCCGTGTAGACTTCGGCCACCTTTAGAACTTCCGTCCCTTCATTGGAAACCAATAAAGACAAACTTTCGGGATAACCTATATAGGTAACACCAAAATTTAAAGAATCAGAATCGACCTTTATGTCCGGCGAATCGATCACGTGCAACCATACCCTCACTGAGATCAAACTATCATCTGGATCATTGCTTTTGATTAATATTTTCCCCTGGTAATCTCCCCCTTCTGAATTCCGAGCGTTAAAATTAACATCCAGGTCCGTGTCACTAAAAGGTGCGACCTCTCCTGAATCGGGGTAAGTAGAAAGCCAGAAAGTACCGCTTGCCACATAGTTCACAGCATTATGAATAAGGGTGGGAAAATCCCCGGTCCAATAATACCGATCTCCAGGCCAGATATTAATGGCTACGGTATGAGGATTTATAGCTATCAGAGGGGTACCATCATCCCAACGAGCCACCTCCAGTGCCCCGTCAGTAAGAGCAGTGTTACTATAAAAACTCCTGATGGCCAAGGACCCTACGCCATCCATTATGGGATGGAAGGAGTCGTACCAGCCTAACATGCGAGGTTCAAAAAGAGCCTCACCCAGGGATTTAAAGGGGCTGTAACCTTTTTCTTCAAAATATCTGCCACGGGAAGCATATATGCTCGCACTCCAGCAGTCAACCATAGTCACCACCGCTCCACCATAATCAATATAATCAGCTAAAACATCCCCAATCGCATGCATATCCTCCCAGACCTGGTGGTTCCAGGCAACCACAACATCATAACTCTTGAGATCTGAAAGCGTAGGGATGATCCCACCTGAGCACCCGGAATACCATAAATCTACATCCCCTATATTCGGATACCTTTCTAAAATACTCTTTAAAGAAGAGGCACCATCATCAGCATAAACCAATAACACATCCTTAGTTCTCACAGTTACTTTTCCCCCTGTTATATCAAGCCCCACCTCTCCTATAAAATTACTGTTTTCGTGGATATTATTCGCTTCCCCGGAAAAAGGTGAATGTTGTGAAGCGAAGACAAAATCATCAGAGGAATCCCGCAATGTCGGATACTCCACATTAATCTCATAGAAGAGTTCTCCCTGTTCCAGATTAGCAATATTCAGCCTTTGTGAGGAACTGCCATTGACAAATATAGAATCGCTCAAGTAATCCGGACTTACTTTGATCTCAGGAGGACCTAAAGTTTTTCCCCAGGGTGAATTGGAAACACCAGAACGATTGTTCCACTCATCATAAGCTTTAATCGCAAAGTAATAGGTGGTATTGAAATCCAAACCGGTAACCACAAAAGTCTCTGTTGAGCCAGCTGATTGGGGATTTGGCTCACCAAAAGCCTCATGAGTTGAGTTAAAATTACTGCTGTTAATGGGGGAAAAAGAGTATCTGACATCATAGTAAGATGCTCTGCCTGTACTCGAGTCATCCCCGGTAGCACTCCAGGATAAAGTTATACGAGTAGCTTCAGTGTTGATCACTGTTACGTCAGAAATTGAGGAAGGGGAAGCAGAATCCGATTCCGCCAAGGGCATAAATGCGTTCAAGCGTCCTCCTGATACGCACTTGCCAATCAGATCCGGGTTTTGATCTACTGTATTCATAACCAGGTCTTTCATCTGAAAATGAGTTAGAGAAGGGTGCTCGGACCAGATCAGAGCAACTGTTCCAGACACATGAGGAGCAGCCATGGAGGTACCGCTTTTGTATCCATAGCCATCTCCGGGAGTTGTGCTGTAGATATTAACTCCGGGAGCTGCCAGATCCACTGAGGTTAGACCATAGTTGGAACCCCAGTTGAGCTCATTGACTAAACTATCAAAATGATCGCTAGCCGCTACCGTTATGATGTTATCCAGATCATAACTGGAGGGATAAAAGGGATGCACATCATTGTTATTCCAGGCATTGCCAGCTGCTGCTACAAACAGCATCCTCTGGGCACCCGAGGAATCAATGGCATCCTTCAAGGCCTGGGAATAGCCACCTCCACCCCAGCTGTTGCTGGTTAGCCGGGCTCCCATCCTGGTGGCATACTCCAGAGCTAAAACTGCATCCTCTGTGGTTCCCTCACCACTGGAGTTCAGAAACTTCAAAGCCATTATCTTAGCAGACCAGCACACACCCACCACGCCTGTAGAGTTGTCCCCTATCGCTGCTATGATGCCCGAACAGTGAGTGCCATGACTGTTATCGTCTGACGGATCGTTGTCCCAGTTAACAAAATCCCAGCCGTGGATATCGTCTACATAACCATTGCTGTCGTCGTCTATAGCATTGTTGGGTATCTCACCTGGATTTGTCCAGATGTTGCCTCGCAGATCAACGTGGGCAGTATCTAAGCCCGTGTCAATTACGCCTATTATAACCGAATCACCGGTGCCTATGTTCCAGGCATCCACCACATCTATATCCGCATCCACCGTGCCGCCTGTCTGTCCGGTATTGTGCATTCCCCAGAGAAGATCAAAATCAGGATCATTGGATACTATACATGCATGCCATATGTAGTTAGGTTCAACGTAAACAATCCGGGGATCGTTTTTAAATAGACTAATAGCTTCTTCTACGCTCACTCCGGAGATCCGGATAAGCTGCGCTCCTATTGAGGGAAATTTCCTTAGCGTAACAGAATTTACGCGAGCACGTAGTTCTTTTTTCTGGCCTTCGGTCACCCTATCCACAAATTTAATGATCAGCTGACCTTCCTCATACTGTGGAAAAGATTCCTGAGCATTTAAAGCTGAAATGAAAATCAAAAGTAAAAGAAATTGAAAAACAAGAAACACCAAACCGAAAAATGTGTATCCTTTTCGGTTGATTTCACCCTGGGCAAAACCACCAAGCACTCTAAGCCAGAAAAACATAAGTACCTCTGTTGGATCTCAGATTAGCCGAAATCCATTAAAAAGGACTCGTTATCGTTTTTCCCTCACGTACAGCTTTTTTGACAACTAATTTTGCCCCAGAGGATTGCCACCCAATTCAATATACGCCTCCCATGTTTCTCTGTCAAGTAGAATTTAAAGTTTTATTGTAATTTGCAGAAATGCTCCTGTACAAGAGGCACCAAGTAAATAACGGATAGAGATGGAAGTTATTTTACCTATTTTTATCTTGATGTTTTTGTTAATTGTTAATTAATTAAAGATGCTTACAAACAGGAGTTGAGTAATGAATTTCTCGGGAGTATTATTTTTCACTGGCGTACTTTTAATAATGTTAATTGGTTTAGCTGGCGTATTTTTGCCGGTTCTTCCTGGTATCCCTCTTATTTTTGGAGGGGCTCTCTTGTATGGATTTTTAACCGGGTTTAAGGAGATCACGGTCAATTTGATATTGGTTTTCGCTGGCTTAACTCTATTCAGTTTAGTTATTGATTATTTTGCTAATTATTTAGGAGTAAAGAAAATGGGGGGAGGAAGGCCCGGAGCTTTTGGAGCTGTGTTTGGTTTAATCCTTGGAATTTTTGTAGGAGTTTGGGGCATCGTTATTTTCCCTTTTTTATTTGCTGTTTTATTCGAGTTGTTGGCAGGTAAAAAGGAAACCCAGGCCTTAAAGGCAGGCACAGGTGCTTTTTTAGGTCTTTTATTCGGAGGATTAGTTAAGTTTATCTTGGGC
>JBARPA010000284.1:0-2505 GCA_049642665.1 Candidatus Zixiibacteriota bacterium | reverse complement strand
CCTCAGGGGCATACTCAACATTCCCTCCCGGACACCCATCACAAGTGGTATAACCCACCAGCTCGACTTCCTGGTCCTTGTAGATGCTGAATGCCCCTTCCCTGTTGTAAAGTGCCCTAAAGCATTTTCCACCAGCACAGGTCCGATAGCGGTTGCAAATTATGATTCCTATTTTAGTTTTATCTTTCATTTCATTCACCTCCGGAAAGTTTTCAATTCATACTATTTTCTCTCTCAAATAAAAAAAGAGGATTTTTACAATCCCCGCAAGTGTTTTTTCAGCGTGCCGGAGCCCGGAATCGAACCGGGACGGATAATAATATCCGAGGGATTTTAAGTCCCTTGCGTCTACCTGTTCCGCCACTCCGGCAGTTGTATCAGTTATCAGTTCACGGTTCTCGGTTCACAGTTTTCAGTGAACTGTTTTCTGTTTTCTGCTAGCTGGTGCGCCTGAACCTTTTTCGCTTCTCTTTGGGTATCTTCTCGGTGGCATACTGTATTATCAACCTCGGCGCTTTGTCCTTCCATTTATACAGAAAATCCTCGACCTCTTTTGGTGCTTTTTTCCAGGTCTCCCTCAAAAGCCAGCCTACTCCCTGATGCACTACCCTCTCCGGGTCAAGGATTAATCTTTTCGCTGCTGTGAGACTATCTTTGATTTTGTCATGTTTTGACACAATCTCGACCATTGTTACCGGCACTGCTCGTCTTCTCCATTTTGACGATGATTCTGTCCATTCCAGAAATTCCTTGAAACTGATTGTCTTATTCTTTAAAAAATGATACAGAACCTGTCCGCAAGCCACGTCACACGTTGCCCAATCATCTACGTACTTTTCAAACCATTTTCCCATTTTCTTAAACAGGATTTTGTTGTATTTCTCTCGCAGTCTCGACATGAAATTTATGGCAGTGGACTTCTCCTCCCATTTGCCTGATTTCAAAAGCTCCTCGCAGAGATTAAGAAAGTCATTTGTAGATAAATCCTTTTGCCAGAGTCCAAACCACTCCTCCCTTTTTGCTTGAAGTTTTTTGGGATCCACCCCATAGGGGTCGTATCCTTCCTTGAAATACCTGGCGTATTTTTTAGCAATGGCTGGATCGGAGTTCTGTGTGAGAAACTTTTTTATTTCCTGATGATATTTCCGAACAAAATCCCTTTTAGCACTCATCCCTAATGTTCTCTTTTACTGACAACTGATAACTAACAACTAATAACTATCAACTAAACAGAGGCGGCTTCCGGGTTCGAACCGGAGTATAGAGGTTTTGCAGACCTCTGCCTTACCACTTGGCTAAGCCGCCTGTTAAACTAAAAAATATCATTTCATAGATCTTATCATAACTAAGCGAACTCTAATATAGAATATCCACCCTCCTTGTCAAGAAAAAAGTCATTTTAGGTAAACAGATGATATGTATTTAGCGATCTGGATCCTCTTCCTCTTCTTCCTTTTTTTCTTCCTTTTCCGATTTTTTAATGTCCAGCATTCTACCGCCGCTGGGATAGTCAACTGTAACCGGCTTGATTATCCGTATTAGACTCTGAATGATCTCCCTTATCTGCATGGCGGTTTCCTCGATAGTTCTCAGTCTTTTTATGGTCTCCGAACCCAGATCGTCCTTGGTCAAAAGCAAAAGATCGGCATTCCCTACGATGCTCATCAACAGGTTGTTTATCTCATGATTCAACCCGGCTGCGGTTTCTTTGATCATAGAGAGTTTTTCCTTTTCTATTTTTACCTCCAGCTCCTTTTCCCGTTCAGCTAACTCCTCCAGGCTCACCTGATACATTGTCCGGGCCACAGCCAATCCCAATTGATGGGAAAGCGCCTCCAGAAAATCCATCTCCTGAGGAAAACTTCTCTCGCCTGCAGTTAAACCATTGATCACGCCCACCAGCTTTTTGTTCATCCTGATGGGATATGAAAAAAAGCTCAAGGGGCCATCTTTTTGTAAAGTCAGATATACCGATTCAACCAGAAAATCCTCTCTTAAGTTTTTAAGAACATCCTTTTCCAGAGCCATGAGTATTTGATTTTTATCTACGCTTCCGGAGATCACCTCATCGGTTTGCTTTTTGGTCTTCTGATCCCAGATAATTATCGATCCGGACTCCAGGTTTACAAGCTCAATGGTCTTATCCAGAGCCTGGCTCAAAATCTCCCGCATACCTGCCAGGCTGTTTATCTTTATTGCCAGATCCCTTAGTATTTCAAATTTAAGAAGATTTTTGTTTTCTTTTTCCGTCATCTTTAAATCCAAACCTTTTTTGCCATCAGCATATAAATGCAAAAGCTATGCCTTGATTATCACCTTACAAAAACTTAAAAGACCAAAAGAATAGCTTGAATCATCACTTTCAGCAAATCTCTCAACTTATTATCGTACAACAAATAAAACCGTAGCAATTTACTGACCTGAAGGGCCAGCTTCTACTTAAGTTAATTAAAAGATCAGATATTGCCTTTCTGCGTGCAGAGGTTTTCACAGATACTGCAACGA
>JBARPA010000283.1:0-10953 GCA_049642665.1 Candidatus Zixiibacteriota bacterium | reverse complement strand
GCCCAAGGGATAACGTCAAAAATAATATTCCCAGATAGATGATTCTAACCACGGTGGGAAGAGAGAACAAAGATCCCATTAATAATCCCAAAAGCCCCAAAACCAGAATACCAGCCATAACCATGAGAATTCCATAAAGCAGCTGGTTTCTGGTATAGTAATCTCTTAAATAAGACAGGCGCGAAATGAGATTTGAATAGCTTGGCTGTGACATAGGTGAAAAACCTTCTTTTTATCTTTATCTGTTCGTCACAAAGACTTTAGTGTAACAAAGTCCAGGTTATTATGTTCGCCCCCATTTTCAAAGCAGCTCCCCTTTTTTCCGGGGGGTCTTTGTGCACCTGGGGATCCTCCCAGCCATCCGATATGTCTGATTCGTAAACATAAAATACCACAAGCTTTTTCTCGTGAAAGATGCCAAAACCCTGAGGTGGCTTTCCGTCGTGCTGATGAATCTTGGGAAGCCCATTGGGAAAATTGTAATAACAATGATAGATTCCATGGTCAAAGGGCAACTCCACCAGTTCCTTATCCGGAAAAACCCTTTTCATCTCCCGTTTGAATGCTTTATCCAGACCATAGGAATCATTGGCAAACAGAAATCCGCCATGAGTGAGGTAGTTATTTAGCCTTTTCATTTCATCCTCTGTGAATTCTATGTTGCCGTGTCCGGTCAGAAATAAAAACGGGTAGTGAAAGAGCTCCTTATCCATAATGGATATCCAGACCTCCTCCTCATTCACCGGAATATTGGTATTCTTTTTTAAAAACTCAAGCATATTGGGTACAGCTGACCTGCCCCAGTACCAGTCCCCACCCCCGCTATATTTAAGTCGGGCAATGGTAAAACCAGAAGGATCATTTCTTTTAGGAAACGAATATCCTTTTTGTCCATTCCCGATAAAGCATACCCCACAAAATATCAAAAAAGAAATAAGACAGACAATAATATGGCGTTTCCTTGAATTCATCTCAATAATTGATACTTTGTCGTACTTTTAGGTATTTGTCAAACATGAATTAAATTTAATTAAAAGGCTTTAAATGTCAATTTTTAACTGGGCTAATTGGAGTGTGAAGCTTTAGCTTCACTTTTAGATGCTTAAGAAATATTAAGCGAACCTGAAGGTTCTCACTCCAATCATATAGTAACCCTACCTTGTAGGTAAGGCGGGATTATCAGATAAGAAAAAAAACGTCCGGGATAAACCCGGACGTTATAGATTTGTTTCATCTGTTGGGAAACTTTCTTTGATTATTTAAATCTTTTTGGTGCTTGTCTTTCCCATTCCACTATTATGGGGCTGGCCACAAATACCGAGGAATAGGTACCCACAATCACCCCCAAGATCAGAGCCAGAGCGAAATCGTGCAGCACCTCACCCCCTACCAGAAACAGAGTTACCACAACGGAAAGGGTGGTGATGGAGGTTATCACCGTGCGGGACAAAACCTCATTTATACTGGTATTTATGATGGTTGCGAAATCGCCTTTTTTCCTGAAAAGCTTTAAGTTCTCCCTTATCCTGTCAAATACCACCACCGTGTCAGTCAGGGAGTATCCAGCCAGGGTTAAAAGTGCGGTAACTATGAGAAGGGTGATTTCCTTTTGCAGGATGAACAAAATGCCCAGAATCACCAGAACATCATGGAAGGTGCAAAGTGTGGCAGCCACACCAAATCTGAAGTCAAACCTGATCCAGATATAGATCAAAATTCCCAGAAAGGCTAAAATCACCGCTGTTCTGGTCTGGTTCTGTAAAATCTTCCCCACCACCGGTCCCACCTCATCGATGGAATCTTTATTGAACTTATTGTCCGGATAATCGACCTCCAGTTGAGCCAGGACACTCTCACCCACTTTGGTTATCTCCTCCTCTGAGGTTTTAATCCGAATCATAAAAGAGTTAGGGATATCCCTTCTTAGCTCCTTTATCTCAACATCACCGTATCCGATTTTGCTTAAAGCATTTCTTATCTCACCCACTGTAATCGGTTTCTCAAAGTTCCCCTCGATCATGGTTCCGCCGGCAAAATCTATCCCTAAGTCGGCTCTGCCTAAGAATATGAAGATAAAAGCCAGAATTCCAAAGGCAAGTAATACACCGGAGACTACGAAGGCGTAACGTCTGCGTCCTATGAAGTTAATATTAGTTCTGGGCAATATGTGCATCATATCCGAAAACCTTTCAAATGCTTAAAGTTTTATATCCTTTTCTCATATCGAAGATGCTTTTGGTGATGACCACAGCGGTGAACAGGCTGATCACCACGCCCATGCTCAAAGAGACGGCAAAACCTTTGATGGGTCCGGTTCCGAACTGGAACAAAACTAAAGCAGTGATCAAAGTTGTTACATGGGAGTCCACAATGGTCAGAAGAGCTCTTTTGTATCCGGCATCAATTGAAGCTCGAACCGTTTTCCCGGTGCGCAGTTCCTCCCTGATCCTTTCGAAGATCAGCACGTTGGCATCCACAGACATTCCCACGATAAGGATTATTCCAGCTATTCCCGGCATGGTCAAGGTGGCATGTAAAGCAGCCATGGCTGCCAGAAGGAAAAAGAGGTTAAAGAACAAAGCAAAATCCGCGATCAATCCTGAAATCCGATAATAGATAAACATAAAAATCAAAACAATGGCTAAGCCAATCATTGCTGCCAGAGTTCCCTTTTTAACGGAATCCTGCCCCAGGGAAGGACCTATTACCCGGTTCTCAGCAATTTTAACCGGTGCCGGCAGGGCACCTGCCCTCAAAATGATTGACAGATCATAAGCATCCTCCCAGGTGCTTCCACCTCCCATGGTGATTCTTCCCTCTTCCCTTACTTTATCTTGAATGATGGGGGCAGATTCAACCCTTCCATCCAAAACAATAGCTAAAGGTTTCTCTATATTTGCTCCGGTCAACTGGGCAAATTTCCTCCCGCCCCTTTTGGTTAAGGTGAAATGAACATAAGGACTGCGGAACTCATCATAGCGGGGTTTAGCATCCGTTAAGTATTGTCCGGAGAACTCCACCCTTTTTTTCAGAATATATAGCTTCTGGTATTCCATTCCCTGCACCAGTTGAGTTTTAGTAGCCCAGGCGAACTCCAGATCATCCGGTATTAACCGTTTAACCTCCGGTTTGTCCAAAAGGTAATTAACTTTTGCCATCTCCTCCTTAGGCACATAGAAAAAGAAAGATTGGGACGGCTCCAAAAGAGAGGAAAATGGCCGATCCTCCTCAAGTGGTTCCTCATCCAGCTCCCCTAGAAAATCATCCAGGGTATCTTTTTCCTCTAACGCGAAGGTGTCCTTTTCCCCTGTAGCAAAAAGATCCTCTATGGGTTCTTCCTCCTTTTTCTCTTTGACCTCTGAAAGACTTTCAGGTTTGGCTTCTACCAGCACCCTATCTATCTCTTTAATAAGAGAGTTTATAATTTCCGGCTCAGGCAAAAGTTTGTATTCCATCAGTGCGGTCTTTCCGATAAGTTCACTGGCCCTTTCCGCATCGACCAATCCGGGCAATTCCACTATGATTCTATCATCACCCTGTTTCTGAATCAACGGCTCGGTTACTCCGAACTGATCCACCCGGTTTCTGATGATCTCCAGGGCTCGTTCCACAGCATCCTTTCGTTCCTCCTGGTTAAGCTTGGATCTATCCACCTGCAAAACAACGTGCATTCCACCCTTGAGATCCAGTCCCAGCTTGATGGCTCTCTTTTCTAAACCCAGTAACTTCTGAGGATCCTCTATCCTCAAACCCTCCTTTTCTGAATCGCTTAAAGACCAGTACTGGGCGCTGGGTAAAAGATAGAAAAAGGATGCTAATACTAAAATTAATATTAAGAAAATAACCCATTTTTTTGTTCTTCTCATCTTCCAACTCCTTATTCAGAACAGAATATATATTCTACAGAGCATTTGTCAACCAAATTTGACAATTTTCTTGACAAATATTCAGATTCCCCATTATGTAGTAGAAATTAAAAGAAAAGGAGATTTTCATGCTCAGAAAAATTAGTTTCTTTTTAGCCTTTTTTGTTTTGTTTGCCCTGACCATAACTTATTCCCAGACCCTTATGGAAAGCCAAACAACAGTTTACAACCTTTCCAACGGAATGAAAATAATCTTAAAGGAGAAACACGCATCTCCCATGACCGCATCCATGATCTATGTTAATGCCGGAAGCAAATATGAAACTGATTTCAATAACGGAGTGACCCACTTTCTGGAGCATCTTCTCTTTGACGGAACAAAGAAAAGAAGCCGGGAAGATATAACCGAGGGAATAAAACAAAGGGGCGGTTACATTAATGCCTTTACCAGAAAGGACCTTACCTGCTATATGGTTTTAATGCCCAAAGATTTCATAGAATTCGGGCTGGACGTTCAATCGGATATGCTCTTTAATTCCATCTTTCCCGATTCGGAGCTGGCCAAGGAGAGGAAAGTGGTAATCGAGGAGATAAAAAAAGATGAGGACAACATCGATTCCCAGCTGGAAGATTTCTTTGCATCCTTAGCATACCGGGGAACACCTTATACTCGAACGGTTCTGGGATACGAGAACATAATTTCCATCATCTCCAAGCAGGAGATCATCGACTATTATCATACCTATTACAAGCCCAACAATATGCTGGCCTTATTAATCGGGGATTTTGATACAGAAAAGATGATCGAGCTCATGGAAAAGTATTTTGGAGGTGTGGCAGCTAAACCATTACCCCCTCAAAAAAAGATAGAATACATACCACCTCTGGAGAGTTCGGTCAGCTACAGGGAAGCCGATACTAAAAATACCTACCTCAGCATGTCATTTCCCGCACCCCATTTTTCCGATCCTGATTTTTTCGCTTTCGTTATCCTGAATGAGATCTTAAACTCCGGTGAAACCTCACCTTTGTACCAGGCTTTAACCTCGGAGGAATATCCTTTAGCCATAGATATCTCATCTGATCTGGATATGCAAAAGGAGTTCTCAGCCCTTAATCTCTATATAACCACGGACTCTCCCGATAAGGTGGAGCTCATACTGGAGACCACCAGAGATGTTTTAAGGTCTTTTTCCTGGCAGGCTGTGGAGGAAGATTTTCTTCAAAGAATCATAGTATCCCAAAAAACAAATGATTATTACTTGGAGGAAAGACTGCATTTTTATGGAATGCTTAAAGCACCCGTTCTGGTTAACGCCGGTTACGATTTCCTGGAATCTTATATTGATCAACTTGAGTTTGCGACCCCAAAAAAAATTCAAAAGGTAGCTCAAAGATATTTCTCCGATCCTAAATATATCGCTACTGTATTAACTTCTAAAAAAGAGAAAAAAGAGACAGAAGAGAAGGAAAACAAAAGCGTTTACAGAAAAGAGATTCTCGCTTCAGGCTTAACCCTTATAATAAAAAGCAACCCCGATTCCAGGGTATTAGGGATAAACGTTTTGGGTAAAAACCGCTCAGCATCAGAACCTGAGGGAAAAACCGGAATAGCTGATTTCACCAATCGTATGCTTTTAAAAGGGACTCTATCCCGAAATGCTGAGAGGATTTCATCCGATTTAGCTACCATAGGTGCAGAGATAACCCTGGTGGACAACCCCTACATTCCATACGACGATCTGTATACCTCCCCTCTTTTTACCTTCATCAAGTTTCAGACCATCGACGAGTTTGCTGATGAAGGAATTGAGATTCTGGCGGACATAGTTAAAAACCCCAGCTTCCCTGAGGATGAGATAGAAAAGGTCAGAAAGGAGATGATAGGATTGCTCAAAAGGTCAGAGGGCAGCACCTATCAAGAGGCAAGGAAATTGTATTACTCCGAACTATTCAAAGATCATCCTTACGGCCGATCACCGATGGGAGATATGGAAAGTTTAAATTCCATAACTCAAAAAGACCTGATCGAGTTTCACCAGAGGTTTTACTCAGCAGGTAACATCATCATTACAGTAGCTACCAACCTTTCTCCAGAGGAGATTGTAGAGAAAATCGATCGCAAATTCAGCGATATCTCACAGGTGGAATTTATACCGCCGGAGATTCCTAAAATAGAACCCTTGACATCACAAGTTCTGGCAGAGAAGGAAATGCAGAAAGAGCAGGTCTATATCTATCTGGGCGGAGTTTTACCTGGAAATGAAAGTCCGGATAAGGAAGCTTTGGTGGTAATGAATTCAATTCTGTCCTCCAGGTTGGGATTGAACTTAAGGGAAAAACAGGGATTAGCATATTCTGTTGGCTCCTCGATTAATCTGGATAAAGAATTCGGCTGGTATATCGTTTCAATGGGAACCCAGCCCGAGAACTATCAAACCGCTTTGAACGGGATAAAAAACCAGATCCAGGAAATGAAAAACTCAATGCCCACAGATGAGGAGCTGGAAAAAGCAAAAAACGGCATCTGGGGCAGGATGCTCATGTATCGGCTCTCCCGCATAAATCAAGCCTACTGGATGGGGGTGAACGAGTTCCAAGGATTAGGGTATGACTACGACGAATATTATATAGACAAGATCAAAACAGTTACCAGAGAGGACGTCAAAAGGGTAGCCCAAAGCTACCTGGACACGGAGAATTACGTTCTGGCAGTTGTAGGCAAAAAACTACAATAGAAATCATCACTGATTTGCTGAACAACAATGAGAATCTACTTTAATTAATTATCCTGCATCAGAAGTGTAAGAGACTAATCATTTACTAGATAAAAGCCAATTTTTTAAAGGGATTCAGTTAACTTAATTAGAATTTTATTGTTCTGTCAGGTCTTGCCCAAAGGGTGTGACCTGACAGCCTTTTTAAGCCTCTCGGATTACGCCCACTCCTTCCAGACCGGGATTACTCCCTTAGTGTCCGTAGTATAATCCCGAGCACTTGACCATTGCCAATCCTCTGCATTTTGCACCAACCCGCTCTTGACAGGGTTGTGGTGAATGTAATTCAATTTCTCACGAAGAACCTTATCGCTGTAAATCACTACCCGGTCATATCTGGGCATCCACACACTTGAACTATTCCCTTTAAGATCTTTAATCACTTTCTGGGCAATGAATTTCTTGAAATCACGCATAAACCCAGCCAATCCCGATCCTTCGATGAATATCACGAGATGAATGTGGGTCGGCATCAGCACATAACCGACAATCAAGGCACTGTACTTCTTAGCACAAAAAACCAGGGATTCAGCAAGAGCAGGATAAAAACCCGATATGTTTCCCAAACGAGCCCACTTTTTAAAAGTTGTAGTAACAAAGAAGCAGGTTCCATACTTCTGCTGTGAAAAACGTAAGCCCATATTGTATGTGTCAGGTCACACTCATAAAAAACATGAGCAAGACCTGACACAACAGAAAAGAACTAAACTTGTCAGTCTCTTGTTTTATTTCAAGAATAGTATTCTCTTAATCGCTGATTGTTTTCTTGTTTTCAAATAACAAAAGTATATCCCACTAGCCACTTCTTCTCCGGAGTCATTTCTACTGTCCCACACAACTTTATAATGTCCTTCTGATTTTAACTCGTCTATTAAAGTTTTTATTTTCTGACCCAGAACATTATATATATTGAGCTTTACGTGGGTTTTACTGTTATCTGTTTTCTGTTTGCTGTTAACTGTGAAGGAAATAGTGGTGGTGGAATTAAAGGGATTGGGATAATTTTGATACAGAAAGAATTCTTTTAAACGTGTTTTCTTCTTATTGTCTTCATCAACAGACGTGGGTTTAGAGGTATAGATAAATACCTTACCCCTCTGGCTACTGTCCCCATGTGACGAAACCAAAACCTCATTATAACCATCTCCGTTTATGTCCCCAGCAGAGGCTACCTCATAACCAAAGCTTGAACCTGGTAGGTCATCCCCAACCAGCGTTATGTCGAACAATGAGTCTATTTGACTTCCACCATAGAAAATATAAGCTTTCCCTTTCGATTCTTTGCCACATTGTCGATCTCCAACAATTACCTCATCACAGCCGTCATCATTAAGATCACCAGCTGATGAAATCGCCAGACCAAATGAAGAAGGTAATGTATCCTCGCCTACTAGTATCAAAGTATCAAATTCGATGGCAGGGTTACTCGGCTTTTTCGAAAATAATCCGGCTTTATAACTGACGCCCCCCACAATTAATTCATCCACGCCATCGCCATTAACGTCTCCAGCTGAAGAAACTATCCGCCCGAAGTTCAAGAACTCAAGGGAATCACCCCGGAATGTTATATCTGGAATGCTGTCCATCTGAGAACCTCCAAAATATATGGCAGAGTATCCTACAGGATAAGGCCAATGAGGCCATTGAGGAGCACCGATCAAAACGTCGTCATAACCATCTGAATTGACATCACCAATCCCTGCTACTGACCTCCCCAGAGCATCACAAGATTCTCCCTCAATATAAACATCCAGCACGTTGTCCATATCTTCTCCCCCAAAGTAAATGTACACTTTACCTTTGGTATAATAATCTTCCGGAGCCCCAACTGCAACGTCATCATATCCGTCTCCATTAACGTCTCCAACTGATGAAACCGACCAGCCATACTCATAATTAACATCTGAATCCTTTAGAATAACGTCCGGAATGGAATCCATGGGATTTCCACCGAAGTAAACATATGCTTTTCCCCCGTTCCAGGCATCATTGTCCTCGTTGTAAGCATAAAGGTCTCCTACAATTACATCATCATACCCATCTTTATTCACGTCCCCAGCACAGGCTACCGAAAAACCAAACATTCCATAGATCACATAAGCACTATCAGCATGACGAACCATCTTAACGTCTGGTATGGTATCAAAATCCTGGCTTCCTAAAAATATTTTTGCATATCCTGGTCCTGCTCGAGTTCCTACTATTATGTCCATAAAGCCATCTGCATTTACATCCCCAGCCGAAGCACATGCCCGGAAGTGATCTCCTTCTCCTTCGCCCCAAAGCTCTGCCAAAAGAGTAAGAGAATCCTGAGCTCTACTAAGCTGGGGTAGTAGAAAAACACCCAGTAAGAACAAGAGAATAATCAACTTTCTGGTCATTTTTAACACTTTCTCACCTCTTAGAGGCCGCCCAATTTGCCTGGTGTATCCGCCTGTGATTTATTTTATAATAATTTAAATATCCACAAAAGTCAAGAAAAATCTTTTTAATGAAATCTATCTAACGCATAGGGCATATCCTGTTTTTATTTTAAGACATAAGCTATTAAACCATAAATGATTCTCTCATTGCTTTTAGTTTGATTAAAAGAACTCATGGGTATTATTCGCCGTTTCAACTCCTGGTGGTAATTCCAGACTATTCATTAATCCAAACATTTGTCAGCAGGATATAACTCCCACCCACCTACTATTAAGAATCCTTCCCTTTATTAAAATCTGTGTTTTGCTAATACTATTTTTTTTCAAAGGAGACTCGAAAATTGAAGAATATCTATTAAATGAAGTGGTAGATCTCTTATTTGGAGTAATGGAGAAGCTTTTTTAAGAGTTCCTCAATTTCGTTCACCTTGAAAGGTTTGGTCAAATAGCCGTCTGCTCTGGCGGCCATCACATCCTCTTTTGTGTCTGATTTGCCAAATGCAGTTATTATTACTACAGGTAAATCGGGATTTTCATCCTTTATCATTTTCAAAAGGTCCATCCCCCCTAAATTGGGCATCCTCAGATCGGTTATCACCATCACATAGTTATCTTTCTTTAAAAATCCTAATGCTTCCTCACCATCCTTAGCCTTGACTCCGTGGTAATCAAATATCTCCATGATGTCATTTAAGAGATTGCACATATGAGGATTATCATCTACTATCAGTATTTTCTTTTCCCCGGACAAATTTATTGCTCCCTTTGTTTAAAGGTTCGTCTATTATTTTTATCGGCTTTTAAGAAAGAAATATAAATAATTATGTAAAGGTGAGGGTTACCTTATGGTTGGAATTGAACATCTTCTCTAATTCCCAGCGTCTACACCTGATCTTTAGCTTTGCTTTTTCATTTCCAAATCTCTTTTCGGTGATAATTCCAATCCTGTGGAGAGTGGGCAAGAGATGAAGTTCTGAATTGTGAAGTTCCACCACCGCATCTGTCATCTGTTCTTCAATCTGTTTTTCGATCTTATCGATGAGCTCATCTGTGCCCAGATTCTCTTTTGCGGAGACAAATACTTTATCCTTATCCTGATCTAAAGATGCGAAAGAGTAATCTCCATCCAACTTGTCGATCTTGTTATATACCATAAGAGTGGGCTTGTTCAAAGAATCCAGCTCCTCCAGCACCTGATTCACCTTCTCCACCTGTGCTAAAAAATCGGGATGGGAGAAATCGACCACGTGTAAAATAAGGTCTGCTACCCTGACCTCATCCAAAGTGGAGCGAAAGGAGGCGATCAGATGATGGGGCAGTTTTCGGATAAACCCGATGGTATCGGTTAAAACAAACTTTTGTTTTTTGGGAAATCTTACCACCCGGGTAGTAGGATCCAGGGTGGAGAAAAGCTTTTCCTCCACTGAAGCTGAGGCAGAGGTCAATTGATTGAAAAGGGTGGATTTGCCAGCGTTGGTGTATCCCACCAGGGCCACCTTGAAAAGATCCAATCTTTTCTTTCTCTGGTTTTCCTTTTCCTTATCTATTTTCTCCAGAACCTTTTCCAGATCTTTGATCCTTTTTCTGGTTAGCCGGCGGTCGGTCTCCAGCTGGGTTTCTCCTGGACCTTTTGTGCCAATCCCTCCGTATTGACGGGAAAGATGGAGCCACTTTCTGGCAAGACCAGGTAAAAGATATTTAAGCTGAGCCAGGCTCACCTGAGCTTTGGCCTCTTTGGTCTTGGCTCTTCCGGCAAAGATGTCTAAGATAAGGCAGCTGCGGTCGATTATTTTAAGATCCAACTCCTTTTCCAGATTCCACATCTGAGCTGGAGTTAGATCGTCATCAAAAATTATTAGATTGGCCTCTTCCCTTTGGGCAATTTCC
>JBARPA010000282.1:0-1595 GCA_049642665.1 Candidatus Zixiibacteriota bacterium | reverse complement strand
TGAGAGTAGAGCTTTTGAATTCCCTTTTTGTTTAAAACCGAAATTAACTTAGGTTCTATCCCGTAAGGAAAATCAGCATATATTGGATCACGCGGAGGGATAACCTCCCAATGGGATATACAAGTTTTTAGATAATCATCACTTTTTAAATAGTCCAGAAGCTGTGGCAGGTTCACATTTAACCTCTTTTTCGCTTGAGATAAGTTATCACTTTTATAAGATGTGTCAAGTTCAAAAACAAAAAATCACCTATACCTAAGGAAATTGTTTAGTAGGGGCGATGCTCTGTCTCCGCCCTTAAAGATTATAATCCCATTAGTCCCACCTTATCCTCAAGGTGATTCACAATGTAGCGGAAAGCTTTAGCTTTCCATTCTTTCCCAATGGTATCATTCAATGGAGGTCTAAAGACCTCCGCTACAAATTTAAAACTTATTTTCAAATCGAATCGGGTGGGCAGGACAAGGTCTCTTGACCTTGTTCATATATTCTGGGTCAGGAGACTCAGAACCACCCATTTTTTTGATATTTCCATTGACTTAATAATGAAAATATCGATATTTTTTTTACGATATATATGTTAAAATGGAACTTTAACAACGGAGATAATTATGCACTATCATAAAAACTATGTATGGGTAATAGCATTTATCATTCTCTTTTCTCTTTTCATTCTATCAAGCTGCGGTAAAAAGAGCACCACTCCTGAAGAGACAGACCAGGGTGTGATTTTCGATCTGATCAGCGCCTATCCCGATATTTTCGGCACCTGTGTGATCGACACCTCTCAGGACAGTTCTGGTTTCGGTAAAATATATGGAGGGGATGAAGATACCCTGAAATTCTGGTGGAGGAGAATTTTCTGGGGCCAGACTGAAAGGTCAATCGATATTGATGTCCATCCTTTGGACTTAGATCATCCCTACCCCTATGCTAACGTAACCATAACCGATACTTTAACTGGAGAACTGCACCTGATTAAAAAATCAGGCCCGGGCAATTGGTCCTGGACTGATAAACCTATCACCGAGGTTGCCACACGCAGTGCCTATTTCGAGAGAAGGCGTCCGGTCGATTCAGCTTATCGAGGTTGGGACATAATCAAGGTATCCGGGCTTTTGGTCCGATCCGTTCCCACCACCTGGGAAATAAATTCTCTCCACATAAAGAGTACATTAAGTGGATACGATACCACCATCACCCAAAGCCACTTAACCCAATGCACTTTAATTGAGAATCTGTTTACCTTTGGTGAGGAGGATTCCATCACCGTCACTGTCTATACCGGCGACCCGACTGATTCAGTTTACCTGCACGCGTATTCCCGTCTTTCCCCCTTTCTCACTCATATGCGACGGAGTTTTACAAACAATGGAGATGGAAGCTTTTCCGGGACCTGGGTTACTGCAGACCTGCCATTCGGTGCTTCTCCTTACAGGCATGCTGCAATTGACGTGATAAAGCACAGCACCTTAGACGGTGAAGATCCTTACGATTCAGAAGTGTGGGGAGTAATCTACCGGATTGAGGGAAAGGAATTCTAAGATTTTTCTGTAGTCGTTCGATTCATCGCGCTAAAAGCGCACCCAATAAAC
>JBARPA010000281.1:0-11130 GCA_049642665.1 Candidatus Zixiibacteriota bacterium | reverse complement strand
AGCTATGTCCGGGACTAAAAAGATATCGGTATCACCTGCGATTAAGGTATCAATACCTTTGATCTCCGCTGATTTTTTATCGATGGCCACATCAAATGCCAGAGGTCCATCCGCTATCACGTCCTTTATGTCCTCTCGTTCGGCCATTTTGGTTATAACCGAGGCATCGATAGTTTCGGGCATATCTGGATTGACCGTCTCAACTGCGGTCAGGCAGGCGGCTTTGGGTTTTTTTATGCCCAGTTTTTTTGCCACCTCAATTGCATTTTTCAAAATCTCCACCTTTTTGGTCACATCCGGCCGGATGTTTATTCCGCCATCAGTAACCAGCATAAGCTTCGGGTATTTTTTCACCTCCACTACTGCAACGTGAGACAGAAGTTTTCCTGATCTCAGACCCTTTTCCTTATCCAGAACGGCCTTGAGCAAACCAGCAGTTGAAACTTTCCCCTTCATCAACATATCAGCTTTTCTTTCTTTTACCAGGCTTACGGCAACCTGTGGTGTAAGTTCAGGATTCTTTTCATCCACGATTTGAGTCTTGCCCGGATCCATGCCTTCATCTTTAAATATCTTTTCTATTTTATCTTTGTTACCGATTAAAATGGAGTTTAAAATGCCTTCATTCTCTGCCATTTTTGCTGCCTGGATTATCTCTTTTCCCTCAGCACAGCAGATGGCTAAGGTTTTTCTCTTTTTCTTCTTGACCTGGTCTAATAATTGAGCAAAGCTTTTTATCTGTTCTTCCATATTAAATCGCTTTTCTATAAATGGCGTTTATTTAACGTAAGTCAACCAGCCATGGGTATCCTCTTCCTCACCGTTTACTATGGCAAAGAATTTATCCTGGAGTATTTTGGTGACCGGCCCTCTTTTTCCGTCTCCCACCGGAATACCGTCAATGGATGTAATCGGTGTTATTTCTGCAGCTGAGCCGGTGAAGAAAACCTCATCTGAAATATAGAGCGCTTCTCTGGGGATGTTTTCCTCGATGACCTTTATTCCCATTTCATGAGCCAAAGTTATGACCGTGTTTCTTATTATGCCGGGTAAAATGGATGCGCCAAAAGGAGGGGTAATCAAGGTGCCATCCCTGACAATGAAAACATTCTCCCCGGTTCCTTCGCTTACATGTCCGTAAACGTCCAGGGCTATTCCCTCGACATAGCCGTGCGATTTGGCCTCAAGTTTTATCAGTTGAGAGTTCATATAGTTGGCGCCGGATTTGGCCATGGCCGGAAAGGTATTCGGGGCCATTCTGTTCCAGGAGGAGACACACACCGAGACACCATTTTCCAGAGCATCCTTACCCAGGTAAGTGCCCCATTTCCACACAGCAATAACCACATCCACCGGGCAGCCCGTGGGGTCAACTCCCAGTTGCTCATACCCTCGATAGACCACAGGTCTGATGTAACACTCCTCTAATTTGTTGACCTTTATCAGATTCAATCTGGCTTGATTGATCTCCTCTTTGGAAAAGGGAATCTTCATTCGATAGATCTTGCAGGAGTTAAATAACCTGTCGGTGTGAGCCTGAATCCTGAAACAGGCCGGACCCTTTTTGGTTTTATAGCATCTTTCCCCCTCAAACAAGCTGGAACCGTAATGAACCACGTGGGACAACACGTGAATTTTGGCATCGTCCCAGTTGACCAGCTTTCCGTTCATCCAGATCTTTTCAGCTTTTTCAAAAGGCATCGATCCTCCTTTTCTTCTAATTTTTATCTTTAAATTCTTTCAGTTTATCCATATTCAGAAAGTAAGTTAAGTTATTCTTTATAAAATCCAACAACTAACAACCAACAACTAATAACTACTCGATTCCACAGCCTGCAACTCCCAATGCAATGGAGATGAACTTAGTTTCATAGTTATCAGCACGGGAGGTTAAGACCACAGGTGATCTGGCTCCCAGCACAATGGCTGCGCATTTAGCCCGGGCAAGTTCGGTAAGGGTTTTATAGATCACGTTGCCGCTTTCTATGTAGGGCACAAGCAATATATCAGCCTTCCCGGCAATCTCGCTTTTTATCCCTTTAATCCTGGCTGCTTCTACAGAGACAGCATTGTCCAGACCAAAGGGACCATCCACTACCGCACCTTTGATCTGACCTCTTTTCGCCATCATGGACAGGGCAGCAGCATCCACAGTAGAGGGCATCTTGTCCGGGTTGATCTTCTCAATAGCTGCTATGCAGGCGACAAAAGGTCTTTGAATCCCCAGGCAATGCGCCATATCAACGGCGTTCTGGATTATCTGGGCTTTTTCTGAAAGATCAGGTGAGATATTTATAGCCACATCGGTTAGCATCAGAAGCCTGGGGTAGGAGGGAATTTCAAATACCGCCAGATGAGAGAGAAGTCTTCCGGTGGTTAATCCTTTTTCCTTATCCAGAATGGCTTTTAAAAAAGCGGCTGTTCCCACCAATCCCTTCATCATCAGGGCTGCTTTTTTCTGGTTTACCAACCCGCAACACATAAGGGATGCTTTAAAACCATCAGGCTCATCAATTATCTCAAAATCCTCAAGATTAATGTCCTCCTCCTTGCATATTTTCTTGATATTATTCCTATTACCTATGAGAATTCCTCGAATGATCTTCTCCTTTGCAGCCTGATCTAAAGCCCGAAGTACCTCATCATCCTCCGGTGCAGCCACGGCGATCTTTTTAGGACCGATTTTTCTTGCCAGATCTAAAATTTCATTCAGGGATTTCATCTTTCTATTTGTATTGACAATACTTAAAATTACCTTATATTATATTGATAGAGGACAAAGGAGGCAAGATGTTTTTTTGTCCTTTTTGCAAAAGCAATTTGCCTGACCATACAACCTTTTGCCCCAAATGCGGCTATGTTGTGGTTTTATCTTTGCACTTTCACCCTCTTATCCAACATAAATCACGTTATGTGTTACTAGCCCTTCTCAGCATGGCCTTAGGAATGACCTCCTGTGTGTTATCCTTTTTCCCTTATCTGTATATCATCGGAATAGCTCTAATTGTACCTGCCATTGCTTTTGGTGCTATCTCTCTGGAGGGAATTGCACATAAATTCAATGGAAAACTGATCAGATTATTTGCTATAACCGGATTGGGCTTTGGGGTTCTGGGCTATATCTTCAACGTTCTGATTAATTCGGAGGTGGGCACCAGCAGCGGGTTATGATAGGTGATTTTTATACTTTTCCCTTTTAATATTCCTTTGCCTTTTCCTCCCCTTTCAGAACTCTCAAAGCACCCCAGGTTAAAGCTTCCATCTCATCCTCTCCTGGAAATACCAGAACGTGCGCCAGGAATTTCACTCTCTGTTTGATCTTCTTAATAAAATTTCTGGAATTAGCCATGCCCCCGGTAAGAACGATGGCATCCACTTTACCCTGAAGGGTGGTTGCCATTGCCCCGATCTCTTTAGCAATTTGATAGACCAGAGCCTGATAAACAAGCCTGGCTTTTTCATCACCTTCTTTAATTCTTCTTTCCACTTCTTCCAGATCATCTGTTCCTAAGTGGGCTAATAGTCCGCCTTTTTTGGTGAGTCTCTCGTATATCTGAGCCCAGTTATATTTGCCTGAAACACATAGTTTAGCCAGACCGGTCACCGGGATGCTCCCGACTCTCTGAGGAGAAAATGGCCCGCCATCATTGGCGTTGTTAACATCAATCATCCTTCCTTTTTGATGGGAAGTAACCGAAATCCCCGAGCCCAGGTGAACTATTATCAGATTTAACTTTTCATACTCCTGGCCCAGTTTTTTGGCTGCCTTTCGAGCCACCATTTTTATGTTAAGAGCATGAGACAGGCTTTTTCTGGGTAGCTCCGGCAAACCGGATATCCGGGCAACCGGAGGGAATTCATCCACCGAAACCGGATCTACTATAAAGGCCGGGATATCGGTTCCTCTGGTTAAATCGTAAGCCAGAAGACACCCCAGGTTGGAGACGTGATCTGCCTGAACGTTGCCAGATCTAACGTCAGATAACATTTTTTGATTTACCCGATAAGTACCGCTGAAAAGAGGTTTGAATGGGCCACCCCGACCTACCACTGCGGATAGATTTTCAATTTTGATTTTGTTTTTTTGCAGGAATTTCAAAACCAGCTTTTTTCTGCAAGCCAGCTGATCGATGGTTTTATTAAAAGAGGACAAATCAGCAGGGTTGTGACGGATGGACTCCACTTTAATAGGCTTTTCATTCTCATAGATGGCCACCTTGGTGGAGGTGGCACCCGGGTTAATGCTTAGTATCCTATGTTTCATCGGTCGAGAAATTCAGGAGAATTTTCGGACTTCGCCCTGGCATTTTTATTTAGCTATGCGTGGCGTTGTTTAAATCTTTTGACCTGCAGGATTCTGTTTTCAGCTAAAAGATTGGCGGCAGCTGAGGTGGGAAGTTTCTCGGATTTGGAAATCTCTATTACCCTCTTCATCAAATCATAAATTCCCTCTGCCTTTTTCAAAGCTCTTTCCGGCCTGTGACCTTCCAGCTCATTGACCACATTGATCAATCCGCCGGCCCCTATGACAAAATCCGGTGCATAAAATATGTTTCTTTTCTGGAGAATTTCGCCATGTCTCTCTTCGGCCAGTTGATTGTTTGCCGCACCTGCTACGATTTTGACCTTGAGTTTTTCCACGGTATCGTCATTTATAATCCCGCCCAGGGCGCAGGGAGAAAACACGTCTGCTTTCACCTGATATACCTCATCCGGAGGAACTATCTCGGCTTTGAAATTTTCTTTGGCTTTTTCGGCTTTGGAGGGAACAATATCAGAGACGAAAAGCTTACAGCCATCGTCATGAAGGATCTCCGCAAGGTACATACCCACATTGCCTAATCCCTGAATAACCACGGAAACACCTTTTAGATTTTTTTTGCCCAGGACCTCCTGCACACAGGCCAGAAGGCCATGTTTAACCCCAATGGCACTCACTGATCCGGGGTCCCCCCCTCCTCCTAAGGCTTCGGAGAGTCCGGTAACCCAGCGGGTTTCGTATCTGACTATCTCCATATCCTCAACTGTGGTCCCCACATCCTCAGCAGTGATATACCTTCCGTTCAGGCCATTCACACATTTGCCGAAAGCTCTTAAGATCAACTCGTTTTTATCCCTTTGTGGATCACCTATGATTACCCCCTGCCCTCCACCAAGGTTGATACCGGCAGCCGCAGATTTGTAGGTCATAGCTTTGGACAGGCGTAAAACATCCTCCAGAGCTTCCTTTTCAGACTCATAAGGGAACATTCTGACTCCACCAATGGCCGGGCCTAAGGTGGTATCGTGTATGGCAATTATCGATCTTAAACCGGATACCCTATCGGAACAAAAAACCACCTGCTCATGTTGATCCTGAGCCAGGGAACTGAATACCTGCATGCTCATAACTCTTTACTCTCCACTATCTACTCTTTACTTTTTACTCCTAACTCCACTCGGGCTTTCTTTTCTCCAGAAAGGCGTTCATCCCTTCTTTAGCTTCACCAGAATCAAAGCATTCACCGAAAGCCTCCACCTCAAAGGAGGATCCGGTATCGAAATCCGATCGACCTCCTCTGTGAATAACCCTTTTAGCCAATTTAACAGCTAAAGGCCCCTTAGAGGCAATCTTTTTTGCTATTTCCAGGGAAAAGTCCATAAGCTTATCCGCAGGAACCACCTGATTAACCAGCCCGATAGATAGGGCTGTTTGAGCATCAACCATATTTCCTGTGAATATCATCTCTTTAGCCTTAGCTGCCCCCACCAGTCTTAAAAGCCTTTGGGTTCCTGCGAATCCCGGGGTGATTCCCAGTTTTACCTCGGGTTGGCCAAATTTGGTAGCATCAGATGCGATCCTGATATCGCAGGCCATAGCCAATTCACATCCTCCACCTAAAGCGAATCCATTAACTGCAGCTATAACTGGTTTCTCCTGTGATTCTATAAAGGAGAACACCTTATGTCCCCTTCTGGAGAAATCCATGGCTTCCTCTTTGCTCATATCCTTCATCTCGGAGATATCAGCGCCAGCAACAAATGCTTTCCCTTCACCAGTCAGGATGATTACCCTGATCTCAGGATTCTCGGAAAGCTGGTGAACCGCGTCGTTCAATTCTTGAATGGTCTGGCTATTTAAGGCATTCATTGCAGCAGGACGATTGATTTTTATTATACCTATCCTATCTTCGGTTTCCACTAAAAGATTTTGATATGCCATTTGACCTCCTTTTTCAAAGATTAGCGCCGGTATTCTGCCGGCTCTCCATTTATTTTAATATCTCTCTTGCAATTACTAATTTTTGAATCTCTGATGTCCCCTCACCGATTTCACAAAGCTTTATGTCTCTAAAATACCTTTCCACAGGGTATTCTCTAAGGTATCCATATCCCCCTAAAATCTGAATAGCCTGGTAGGTCACCCATCTGCCCACCTCCGAGGCATACAGTTTAGCCATGGCTGATTCCTTGATGTACGGTTTTCCCTGATCCTTGAGCCAGGCTGCAGCGTAGATCAAATGCCTTGCCGCCTCTATCTGGGTGGCCATATCTGACAGTTTCCACTGTATGGCCTGGAAGTTTGTAATGGGTTGACCAAACTGAACTCTCTCCTTGGCATATTTTAAACTCTTCTCATAAGCACCCTGAGCAATACCCAGAGCCATGGCTCCAATGCTTATCCTTCCACCATCTAAGGTGATCAGGAATTGTTTGAATCCCTCACCCTCTTTTCCTAAGAGATTTTCCCTGGGAACCCGGGCATCCTCAAAATGAAGCTCAGCAGTATCAGAACCCCTTAATCCCATCTTGTTTTCTTTCTTACCCACCTTAACTCCAGGCATGCTCTTCTCAATAATGAAATTGCTTATCCCTTTAGCACTTTTACCCGGATCGGTCCTGGCAGTTATCACCAGCGTTTCTCCAACGGTGGCATTGGTTATGAAGCATTTGGAACCGTTAATTAGATAATGATCTCCTTTTAAAACAGCCGAGGTTTTGGTTGCTCCGGCATCAGAACCTGCTCCCGGCTCGGTCAGACCAAAAGCCCCCAGTTTTTCTCCCCGGGCTAAGGGAGGTACGTACTTTTTTTTCTGCTTTTCATTTCCGAAAAGGAAAAGCGGATACACAGCTAAGGAGTTGTGAGCTGCCACCGTGATTCCAGTGGATCCGCAAACCCTGGAAAGCTCCTCCACAGCTATGGCATAGGTGATCATATCATCACCGGTTCCCCCGTACTCCTGGGGAACCACCATTCCCATGATACCCATCTCCCCCAGCTTTTTGATATTCTCATGGGGGAATTCAGCATTTTCATCTATCTGAGCTGAAACCGGCTCGATCTCAGATTCTGCGAACTCCCTTATTTTCATTCTGAATTTTTCATGTTTCTCGGAAAGCCACATATCTTTTCTCCTATTTCAACAGATCCCGTGAGATCACAATTCTTTGCACCTCGGATGTGCCTTCGTATATCTCGGTAACCCGGGCATCCCGGAAATACCTTTCCACAGCATACTCCTTCATATAACCGTAGCCTCCGTGAATCTGAACAGCTTCATTCACCACCCAGTTAGCTACCTCCGAGGCATAAAGCTTGGCCATGGATGCCTCCCGAGTACATTTAACTTTTTTGTCGTGAAGGAAAGCAGCACGATAGACCAAAAGCCTGGCCGCATCAATCTTGGTGGCCATATCAGCCAGCTTAAACTGAATCCCCTGGAAGTTACAAATGGGCTGGCCAAATTGAACTCTTTCCTTAGAGTATTTCACTGCTTCGTCCAGAGCCGCCTGAGCAATGCCCAAGGATTGAGCGCCAACTGCTGTTCTGCTGGGTTCCAAAAGGGTCAAAGCCAGTTTAAACCCTTTGTTCTCCTCACCTAACAGATTTTCCTTAGGAACCTGGCAATCCTCAAAGGAAAGCTCCCTGGTATCCGATCCTCTGATTCCCATTTTTTTCTCTTTGGCACCTACGTTAAAGCCCTCAAATCCTTTCTCCATAATCAGGCAGGAAATACCTCTTGATTTAGCCTCGGGATTGGTGAGAACAAACAAAATCACCACATCAGCTATGCCACCGTTGGTCACAAAAGTTTTAGTTCCATTCACCACATAATGATTGCCTTTCAAAATAGCGGTGGTTTTCAGACTCCCGGCATCAGTTCCCGCTGTGGGCTCGGTTAAGGAGTAGGCTCCAAAAAGTTCGCCTTTAGCTAACCGAGGCAAGTATTTTTTCTTCTGTTCATCTGTGCCGAAGCTATATATAGCACCGCACACCAGGGAATTATGAACCGAGATGGAGATCTCCAGAGCAGCACAGACCTTGGCAAACTCCTCCATAACCAGAATGTAGCTTAAAAAATCCATCCCCGAGCCACCGTACTCCTCTGGCAACATCATCCCCAGGTATCCCAATTCGCTGAGCTCCTTGTAGATCTCCTGGGGGATTTCCTCTTTTTCATCGAATTCCTGGGCTAAGGGAGCTAATCTTTCAGAGGCGAACTCCCGAGCTGCTTCCTTGAACATCCTCTGATCTTCATTTAGTTCAAATTCCATAATTCCTCCGAATTTTTATTTTTTATCAAAAGAATACTATGAAATAATTGAAACCTCTCTTTATCTGATCCTCATTCTATTGGAGAAGCTAAAGCAATCACGATCCTTAGCCTGAGTAAAAGGTTCAAAAGGTGACTAGGGCGAGATCAATCTCACCCCAGCACACCCGGATATAACATAATTTTAGAAGCAGAGAATACAGGTTCCTACGCAGTGCTTTTGAAAATCATACAGGTTACAGTGCGATCGTTTCCGCCCATACTGATCAAAAGACCATAGGGTTTCTCAGAACTAATCTTGACCTGGCAATCACCGGCCTTACCAGTAAACTGGTGAACCAGATCCACAGCCTGCCTTACTCCGGTTCCGCCGGTGTAGTGTCCGAATCCGACCAGACCTCCGGTAGGATTTACCGGGAGTTCGGAATCGGGTTTTGTACCACCATCTGCTACAAATCCCGCTGCTTTACCATATTCAGCAAAACCGGCAGCTTCCAGATGGAGAAGTCCGCCGATAGTGAAGCAATCATGAACCTCGACCACACCTATGTCTTTAGGAGAAAGCCCGCTTGTCTCATAGGCTTTCTGCATTGCACGATGGGTAGTAGTGAGTCTGGTCAAATCTTCAGGCTGTTTAGTTACATTAGCCACAGCTGTGCCAAATCCCACAACCTCAATAGCGTCCTTTTTAGCTATACCGATTTTCTGTAAACCCTCCTCGGAAGCAAAAATCAAAGCAGATGCGCCATCTGATACTTTAGAGCAATCGTAAACATTGAGATGGTCAACGAAAACTTTGGGGTTAGGAGGAGTCATACCAGCCGTGAACAAATCCTCCATGGAATTGTGATATTCCTGAGCCTTGGGATTATTCCTGGCATTCTCTATAGCTCTAACATACCAGGTGGCCATTCCTTTTCTCATATAATCATATCCAAATTTATCGTAACACGCACCGGCTCTGTCGGAGAATCTGCTCGGGAAGAAGTAAGCATGACCACTCTTACGCTCCGAGGCGTAATGACCGGCTCCGCCTAAGATATCTGCGCCATAGATAGCTTTAACCGTGTTCTGTACCTCAACTCCAATGGTCAGAACCACATCCGATATGTCGGAGCATACCGACTTGATAGCCGTCAGAAGTCCAAGCCCTCCGGATCCACAGGCACCTTCCACGCGAGTGTGAGGCTTATACTCCAAAGAGGGATGGATATTTGGAATCAGTGCAGCCAAATTCCCCTGTTTATTAAATCTGGCTGCCATGAAATTGGATATTATCCCTTCATCGATATTGTTGGGATCGTTGATCTGAGCAATCACACCTTTCCCGGCTTCCTCTATGTAGTGTTCCAAACCCGGTCTGGGTTTCTTGGGGTGAAATTCTTTTCTACCCGAGCCGAAAGAGACGGTATTATAACCGGCTGCGGCATAGACTTTTTTTCTTAACTTCTTCATCTTTACCTCCTTTAAACATAATCGTTTATCGCTCCATATAAATGATAAAAGCCATTCAGCAAAACTGCATTTACATCCTCTGCTGACTTGGCTACTTTAGTGTCAACTAATTTCTGACCAATCTCCTTAGAATTTTTTAAATAGGCTTTTGCCAGTTCTGCTCCCATGGTATTAGATGCGCTCAGATTCTTGAAAAATTCTTTTAGCTTATCACCCTTTTTAGGATCCATTAACAGCTTTCTCCATGGATTAAACCCTTGGGGATATTCCCCCAGTTTTTTGTCCAGATCTCCGGTCCAGCCCTGAGGATCGAACATCTTGTACTTACCGGAATCCAGATCGTAGACTTCAGCTGGTCTCCCCTTCTCGTATTTGAGGAACCCGTCCTTCTGGGAACCGTCAGCACGTTGCCCTCCCAGAACTTTTTTCTCCATCATCTTATCCAGCAAATCATCGGTCAACTTTTCACCCTGGATATATCCGCTCACAGTGCGGGAGATACAGTGAAAAACGTCAACCCCCACATAATCGATTAACTGGAAAATGCCCATGGGTCTGACCAGAAGGTCCTGGCTTATCTTGTTCATTATGTATATCCCGCCAGGTAAGGTATGATCCTTGGTTAATTCCTTCGTTTTTTCTATAGCGTACAGACCATCTCTCAGGAAATGACCATTGCCTATGAATCCTGCAATGTCGTTAGAGGGAACTATCTTTTTTCTCAATCTTTTAGCCAGTTCATTAGAGAAATCCTTTAGTTCCTGGGTAGTTTTGTCAGCTGAAATCAACTCCGCCAGCCTCTGCACAACCGGAGGATTGTAAAAATGGAATCCGATTATCCTCCCGCCTAAATTGGCTTCCTGGTTTAAAACGTGAATGGGAATTGAGGAGGTGTTGGTAAGATAAATGGTATCCTTTTTGCAGATCCCGTCCAGCTTTTTGAGAATATCAACTTTGATGTCTTTATCCTCGATAATAGCCTCGAAGATTACGTTAGAGTCCTTAGACATATCCAGATCGGTTCCCATTCTGATTACTGAGAGCGAGTCATCCACAAATGCGGGAATGATATCGAAGTTCTCCACTAGATCATTCCGATCCTTATATAATTCCCGAAGCATAACGCAGGATTTTTCACCGA
>JBARPA010000280.1:0-4592 GCA_049642665.1 Candidatus Zixiibacteriota bacterium | reverse complement strand
ACACGACTCTGGAGGGCGGCAAAGGCATCTCCCTTTTCCGGGTCAACATCCAGGAAAAGACATACAAATTCGTTAAGCTCCATCTGGTTCACGCCTGGTTCGATGGTTACGCTCTCAACCATATATCTGGGAAACTCATCCATAAGAGAACGGCTGGCTGTGTATCCCTGGAAATCGAATTTCAACCTGTTCTCATTTAAAAAGACATGCCCCCCTTTGAGCTTCAGTTGGATATGGTTTTCCCTTTTCAGAAGATCATTAATAACATTGGTCAAGGAATTGATCTGTTTCACAAAAATTGCGTTGTTTTTATCGTATATTTGAGCCGTCCTTATGCTCGCAAAAAGATGCTTAACCAATTCTGTTCCCTTCTCCAGAAGGAAAGAATCAAATAACCGTTCCTTTTTTTCTAAGACCTTAGTTGTCATGATCTTGTGCCTCTTTAATGATTCGACGACCAAGCTTTTCTAAGGTTCTTTTGCTTATTTCGCGTAATGATTTTTTCCCTTTTCGACTAAGCTCCGCTAAGGCGTTCTGCGACTGGGGTGTGTTAATTAGCCCCAATGCTTTTATGGCCAGAATCTTTGTCTCCTGGTCCTTTTCCCGACCAAACCAGCTTCTTTTCTTGGCTATTTTTTTCAGAGCGGGAACAACCTGGTCTTTTCCGATCTCAGCCAGGGAGAAAAGTATTGCCTTTTTCTCTTCCTCGGATTTCTCCTTGAAATTTTTACTTTTCATTATCTGTGATAAAGGTTCCAAAGCTGTTTTTTCCCCTGCTTTACCTATAAGATTAACGGCTTTGATTCTGAGCCTGGGGGAAGGATCATCCAGGGCTAAAAGTATGACCTGGGCAGCTTCAGAACCTCCAATCAATTCCAGGGTTCTGATGGTCTCCCGTCTCACCCGTGATTCCTCATGCTTGATAGTATCTCTTAGATAGGGGATGGCCTTAGTATCACCGATTTTTCCCAAAATTCCAACCACATTCCTGACAACATACCAGCGATGGTCGGTGAGCCCACGAATTACCATTTGAAAGTGCTTCTTCCCTATGGCAACCAGTACCTCACAGGTCATCCTTCTTGCAGGATAAGTTTTCAGCTCGCCTAACATGTTGAGTATGTTGAAAATTGAGTTCCAGTGTAAAGAACCAAGGTAAGCTCTGGCCCATTTTAAATCCTTGTTTTCATCTTTGTTTAAAGCCAGACTGACCAGCTTAATTCTTTCGCTATCCCCGGCTCGATCCACTACCTCAGCAAGACGAGAAGATCTTCTTGTGGATTTCTCCCGGTAACCTTGCTCTAACCCACGAATAAATTTAACGATCATGAACGATGATTTAAACTCACCGTTTTCCAGCAAATCATCCAGGGTTTTTTCAACCAACTTCACCGTGTCGTTAAATTTAGGGAATTCTGTCTCCTGGGTTAAGATCTCCTCCATTATCGACAGCACATCCTGCATTCCCTGGAAGTCGTCATCCTTTTTAAGGAGGTGATCAATCTTTATCACCTCTTCCTCGACGAATCTTTTCACATTTTCCAGGCTCTTCTGAACTCTTATCTGTAACTCCTTACCCTCTTCTTTTTTTCCCCCATCTGGTAAATTTACCTCCGAATAATGAACAGACGATGCGTCTTCCAACCTGTTAAAATCTGAGAATGACTGCTCCATCAAGGGGATTTCTACCTCCTCCCCAAGAAAATCATCTATCACCCTATAGCTGATGCGATCGAAGTCGTACTCCCAGAGCATGGTCACCAGATCATCTTCCAGCGAGCCTAGGGGAAGCCCAACTCGCAAGACCTCCATGAGATTGGAAAGTTCATTTATGGTCAAACCATCTTTAAAGGTGATTTCACTTATCCCGTCACGGTGCATGGAATAAGCTAAACCTTCCTTCTCCTTGTAATCCTGATGAATCATCTCCCCCTTATAATAGAGTTGCGAGTATCGAATCTGCAGTCTTAACTCATCATAATCTTCCAGGAATTCAGAGAGCATATAGAAAAATCTCTTTTTCTGTTCCTGGGGAATAGGGTTATCCTCTGGATAAATCATAACGTTTTTCAGGGTTTTTATCAGGGATTCCACTACTTTTCCAGCCCTGAGAAACTCGGTCTCCTGAGAAGCCAGAAGCCTTTTTCCAAAATTTAGATCGTCCACGGCTCCCTCTTTGCATTTATTATCATTTTTTCATCGACAGAAATCTGTTAAAACTACATATACTCAGCAGCTTAGCATTTAAAATATTTGAGATACTCCCATTATAAAAATTACATCAATATTTAACCGGAGATATATCTTATTGGCAGTAAAGTGAATATACCAATTGCCCAAATTATTGGGTATTTATTGCTTGGCTAATGGAAAAACTATAAAATCTGAGGTCTGCAATTCCTGGTGAGCATTAAAGCGGGTACCCAGCATTTCTCCAGGGGTGATCAAATGTGGTTTAACATCTCATCGGCGATCTTCGCGCATTTTTCAAAATCCTCTTCCGGGACCCAGACCATGACCTCCACCGGCGAGATGGTGGAATAGCTTCCCAGCATTATTCCCACATCATCAGATTTTATTATGGAAGGTATGCCTTCCTTTTCCAGGGCTTTTTGTAACATCTCAGCATAAAGCCGGCTGGGAAAAGACCTGAAGGGAATATATTTTATTGGTTTTAATTCTTTTTCTTCACTCATGATGATCCTTTCGACAGAAGATTCAGTGCTCCTCTAACCAGACCATTGGCAGCTTTCAGGCTCCTTTTGGCCTCATTTTTATCCACTTTTCCTAATATCATCACCAGAGCTGTTTTAACCTGATAATTTGCCTTCTCCAAATATTCCTCTGCCTGGTTGTAATCCACTCCGGTAACCAGCATGATGATTCTTTTAGCTCTCTCCGCCAGCTTCAGGGATGTGGCCTGTAAATCCACCATGAGATTCTGATATACCTTGCCCAGCTTTATCATGGCAGCAGTGGTGAGCATGTTTAAGATGAGCTTTTGAGCGGTTCCCGCTTTCATTCTGGTCGAGCCGGCTATAACCTCAGGCCCCAGAACAGGCGAGATAATCACATCCGGATTTATGGCCAGATCCGAGGTGGGATTGCAGAAGATGAAAATGGTTTTGGCTTTGATTTTTTTTGCATATTCCAGCCCACCCAAAACATATGGAGTTCTTCTGCTGGCAGCAATTCCCACCACCACATCCTTTTTTCTGATCCCTCTTTTTTTGAGATCCGAAGCTCCAGCTTTGTAATCGTCTTCCACCCCTTCCTTGGATCGGATTAAAGTTCCCTTCCCCCCGGCAATTACCCCCTGGATCATCTCCGGGTCGGTGCCAAAAGTGGGGGGACACTCGGCAGCATCCAGAACACCTAACCTTCCGCTGGTTCCTGCACCTATATAGAAAATCCGACCTCCGTTTTTTAGCGAATTCACTATCAGATCCACCGCTTTGGCTATCCGGGGCAACTCCTCCTCCAGCCGATAGGGAACTCTCTTATCCTCCTGATTGATCAATCTCAGGATCTCCAGGGTGGATTTTGAATCGATGTCCATGGTATTGGGATTTCTTTGCTCGGTTACCAGATCCTTTATCTGTTCAAAAACACCTTTGGCCAAAATAACACCTTTTCAAAATTTAAACTTTTTCATTTTCCTTAATGCTTCCTCTATTCTCTCCACAGATGAGGTCAAAGAAAATCTTATGTGATTTTTTCCCTGTTCTCCCAGACCTGTGCCCGGAGTGGTTAAAACGCCGACCTTCTGAATTAAACTCAGGCTGACGGACATAGAATCGAAAGGTTCCGGGGTTTTAGCCCAAACGAAGATAGCACCTTTTGGAAATTCAGCATCCCAGCCCAATTCCTTTAGCCCGTTGACTAAAACGTCTCTTCGCACTTGATAGGTCTTGATTAGACCAGCAAGATCTTTTTGAGACAAAGCAAGAGCAGTGATCCCGGCCCTCTGAATAGGATGGAAAACTCCGGAGGAAAAGGTCAATTTTACCTGAGTCAAAGCCTGGATTAATTCTTTGTTCCCAACAACAAAACCCAATCTCCAGCCGGTCAGGGAATAGGTTTTGGAAAAAGAAAAAAATTCCAAACTGATCTCTTTGGCGTTATCTATTTCCAGAAGACTGTGTGATTTCAATCCGTCATAGGTGATCTCAGAGTAAGCCATGTCGTGACAGATAATCATTTCTTTATCGTGGGCAAAATCAACTAATTCCTGGAAAGAATCCCTGGGGGCTAAAGCTCCGGTGGGATTGTTGGGATAGTTCAAGAAGATCATCCTGGCCGTGCCTTTTGGCTTGATCCTCTTCAGATCAGGCAGCCAGTTATTCTCTTTCAAAAGGGGAAAGGTAAAAACCTTTCCCCCGGCTAAAAGAACCGACGTTTTGTAAACCGGGTAGGCAGGGTCAGGAACTAAAGCATAATCCTCAGGATCTAAAAATGCCACAGGTGCCAAAGACAGCCCCTCCTTTGATCCTCCCAGAATCAAAATCTCATTTTCCGGATCAAGCTTAACCTGAAATCGATTCAGAAACCATTCTGCGATTTTAACCTTTAGCTCAGGCATTCCCTCATAC
>JBARPA010000279.1:0-1563 GCA_049642665.1 Candidatus Zixiibacteriota bacterium | reverse complement strand
GATACCACTCAATGGAATTAATGATACCGAGAATTTCCTGGATAAGCTTTTAAGCTATGAAAGGGACAGTCCTTATACTGATTATCAGACAAGGTCACTTTTCTTAAGCTCCATACTCTTTTGGGATGATGAGGCAAAAAGATGGTGTGACACCGTAGCTATAACTATTCCTGGGAACTTCCAGGTGTCGGGTCCCTGTTTTGAGTATCATGATACTGAAGGTATAGATTCACTGAACCAGGGATTTGGAATAGTTGTTAATTGCAGCCACGCACAATATTCTGGTAATTTTTTAACATGTTACGATTTTGGTTCCTGCTATGAAAACATTGACAAAACAGAAATTTTTTCTCTTACTAACACTAATAGATACTCAATTATGTTCAATGCCACCTGCTTGAACAACAAACTTGATGAGGATTGCTTATCTAAATACTTCATAAAAAATCCATCTGGCGGAGGGGTGGGCTATATTGGAACAGCCGGTTATGAATATTATTTTGAATCAAGAGATCAAGCTAAAGAATTCTTCACCCAGATCTTCGACAATGGAGCCACCCTGGGCGAAGCATTTATGAATTCCAAATTGATATTTCTTCCAGATGCTCAGTATAATACAACTGAGCGGACTCGCATAATGTCATACATCCTCTTAGGTGACCCGCAAATGGAGGTCTGGACAGAAACGCCTATGGAGTTAACCCTATATCACGATGCAGGAGCAGATACCGGTCTGTGCTCATTGACAGTTACGGTGAGAGAATGGATCAATTGGGTGGTTGGTGCCAAAGTCTGTCTGATGAAAGATGATGAGGTATACGAGGTGGAATTCACTCAAGATTACCCGCATTTCGGACTAGCTTTGTTTTACAATATTCACTTCCCCACACCAGGTTGGGCGAGTATAGTTGCATCCAATAAGAATTGCATTCCTGTGGAGGATAGCATACCAATCGGATATCCTGCCAGACCAGGTAATATTAGTGCAACTGCTTGGGCTTGCCATAGCATAGTGCTTCAATGGGAAGACAGTTCCTGCAATGAACAGGGTTTCGAAATCATGAGAAAAGAACACAATACGGAATGGTCCCAATTAGCAACCGTTGGCTATAATATTGAATCTTTTAACGATACCAATGTTGAAACTGACCACATTTACTTCTACAAAATCAGAGCCTTCAATGATGTTGGTTCTTCTATTTATTCTGATATAGTTGATGAAAAAGATTCACTCTGCACAGAACCAGGATGTCCATTCGTTTATGTCTGGAATGGTCAAGGATTTATAAATGATAATGTTATCTTGACCGGATCTGAGGATGAATTCAACAACAAGCTCTCGTTGACTGATTATTATCTTCTCTCTCAATTACTAAAATCTAAAGATGGTGAATATGAGCTTGAGATCAGGGAGTTTGAAAACGAAGTTTCCAGAATAGATCAAGCTCGACTTTTCACCGTTGATTATCCTTTGTATGAAAAAATTGGTGTTACTACGGAAGGTAAGGTTTGGATTTATTCTGACCCTACATCTCCCATTTCATGTATTGACCAGAACGGGGT
>JBARPA010000278.1:0-4882 GCA_049642665.1 Candidatus Zixiibacteriota bacterium | reverse complement strand
CCTTGGGCCGGCTTTCATTTACTCCAAGAACAGGTTCGGAAATCTGGAAGATGAGCTCTTTGCTCTGGATCTGAATTTTACCTATAAGAGGTCAAAAATTGGTTTCCTTTTCACCAGAGCCAGATTGAGAAACTCATCCAGCCAGAGTTCTTTTCGGGACGACTGTCAGAGCTTTTACCTGAATCTTCTCTGGAAACATTTAAAGCTTACATCGGAATATGCATTAATGTGGAATAATGAGAAAGGGTTCGCCCTGAATATAAACACCCGGAAAAAGCCCTACCAGATATCCGCATATCTCTGGTGGTATTCCTCTCAATTCGTTCATCCTCACGGAGCAGGGATTTCCAATTCGGATTATGAGACTCTCTCTATTTTAGATGATCTGGATTTCTCATACAGGTCAAGACAGAAAGGTGAACGGGGGATTCTTTTCAGATCAACCTATCCCCTTTCCTCAGATCTATTTTTGGATTTCGCCTTCAATCAGTGGAGAAAAAATCCGGACTCAGATGAAAGTATTAAATTAAAAATCGGTGGAGGTTATCATCTGAAGGAAAATCTCCTGACCCAGCTCCATTTTCTCTGGAACGATGATATGGAGCTTTCCGGCATGGATTATTTTAACCTTAGCTGGAACTGGGTCTACTCTTTCCTGGAGGTGACTTATCTCAGATTAAAAGTGGACTATAAATCGAGAAGATTAATATCCGGGACAAAAGAATATGGGGATATTCAACTAAAGCTCGGAAAATTCAGGGTATATCCCTTTGATTTCAATATCTGGTTAAAATACACAGATCCTGATTTTTCCTCTCCACAAAACAGCTACTTTAACCTCTATCTTGAGGAGAGGCTTTACTTTTTTGAGAATTATTCTGTTTCAATCAAGTATCTGGCCAGGTTTTATCAGGCAGAGGAAAAAGGTAACGCCCACGCAGTCAGGATAAGATGGGAGATTGAGTGGTGAAGTTTTGCAGATTTATTTTTTCACTATTTTTAATTTTGAATTTCTATAATGTTGTTTTTGCTAATCCAGGTGTGGTTATAAATGAGGTATTGGCAAACGAGCCCGGTGGTTTGACCAAGCTTGAATGGGTAGAGCTTTTTAACTCAGATTCAATGGAGGTAAATTTAAGTGGATGGAGATTTGTGAGCAAATCTGACACCACTTTATTTGCAAACATCTCGATACCAGCAAAAGGTTATCTTGTGCTTGCCCGCCAGTTGGTAAGTATACCTCCGGATTCGATCAGCTTTGAAGATTATTGGAGTAATGGCAGCGGCGTATGGGGTGATTCGGAGAGAGAGGATTTTAAGGCTGTGGAGGCTGGAATGTCTCTGACCAACACAAGCGGAGAAATCATTTTGATAGATCCACAAGATAATGTTTCAATCTTTGCCTGGAACAAGGATTGGGGAGATGGGATCTCCTGGGAAAAGATTGATCCAGACCAGGGTAATTCCTCGGAGAACTGGGGCCGGTGTTTGTATTATAAGGGAAGCACCCCGGGTAAAATAAACTCCTTGACCCCGGCCCCTAACGACCTCTGCATTCAGTCTGAGGATATCTCTTTAGTTCCTGAAAAGCCCAAAGAATTTGAGAATTTCAAGATCAAAGTCAGAGTCAGAAACAAAGGCACCCAGAGATCGTTTTCCAACCAGCTGATTTTGTTCTGTGATGACAATTTCGATTCCCAGCTTCAACCAGATGAGATGCTCGATGAACCTCGTGTCATACTACCCGTGGAAATCGATCAGTGTTTAGATTTCTCTTTTGACTTAAGTCTTCCCCGGGGAAATTACAGAATTTATGCGGAGATTGATAAGGATGACAAAGATTATAACAATAAATCTTTCATTGATTTAAAAGTCGGAGAAGAGCTTCCCCGGTTGATCATAAACGAGTTTATGTGCTCACCGGATCTTTCAGAACCTGAATGGGTGGAACTTTTTAACCCATCGGATTCTGTTATCTCTGTTGGTAATTGGTTTCTTGGAGATTCCCTGGAACAGAATCTTATAACATCAGAGGATATTGAGATTTCACCTGGCGACTTTTTGGTGGTGACTGAAAACCTGGCTTCCTTTTACTCGGTATATCCTGAGGCTTTGTGTCAGGTAATCCAGCAGGAAAAGTGGAGAACTCTAAATAATACCGGTGACAAAATAATTCTAAAGGATAGCCTGAATTTTGTAGTGGATCAGGTTGGTTACACCAAAGACTGGGGCAAAGGCATCTCCTGGGAGAGAACCGATCCTGATAGAATTTCCTCTGACTCGGATAACTGGTGGAGATCAGTTGACCCCGATGGGGCAACGCCATGTGCAGAAAACAGCCTCAAACAAGGCTATTCAGATGAACTGAGATTGGAAATAAAACCCAATCCCTTTTCACCGGATGGAGATGGATTCGAGGACGAGGTCAGATTTGAATATGAAATACCTTTAAAATCTGAATTGACCCTGAAAATCTATGATGTGAAAGGGAGACTGGTTAAGACTCTGTTGGAAAAAGACCCTCAGGTAAGCGGGGAGATAACCTGGGATGGCAAAAACAACAAAAATAGACGTGTTAGAGCTGGTATTTATATTGTCTTTCTGGAGGTGGAATTTGAGGGAAAAAGATGGGTGAAAAAGTCCACCCTGGTGGTGGCAAAACGCTAAATAATTTAAGCGGGCATAAAACCTAAAGGTTAAAAAGTGTGGAAAGCTGGTAGCCTTACATTGCTCATAATTATTCTGCTTTGTTCTGAGAGTTGTGCCTTGTTCGAGTATGATGGGTTGAGCGCCAGATATTTGAGTCTGGGCGGAGGAGGTACAGCTTTGTGTGATGAGCCATCGGTGATGGCATCAAATCCCGGAGGGCTTGGATTTCTTTCAAAAATATCGGTTGAACTATCCTGGTCCCAGTTGTACAATCTGAAGGAGCTATCCGCAGGTGATTTCCGCTTTGTCTTTCCTTTGGGAAAATCCCTTTCGATAAATTCGCTAATATCAGGTTTAGGGTTCAATATCTTTGGGGAGTCAGATTATTACCAGGAAAGTATGGTCTCCTTTGCTTTTGGTTATAAAATCAAAAATTATCTTTCCCTGGGTGCATCAATTAAGTATATGAGAGTTTCCTTTCCATATCCTTATTCTGATTTTTCCGCAATAGGATTTGACTCAGGGGTTTTAATCAGAATTCAGGATAAGGTACAGGTGGGAGGAGCAGTAAAAAATCTAAACAAGCCGGAGGTGACAGGAGGTTCAGACGATGTCCCCCGGGTCTGGAATATGGGGGTGGCGTTTTTTCCTCTCAAGGACATTACCCTGACAATGGATTTTGCCAAAGAATCCGGATTCGATCATCAGCTAAAATTTGGACAGGAGATAATGATTTTAAGGAATTTAGCTTTAAGACTGGGGATAACGACCGGGCCGGTTAAGTATGGTGTGGGAACTGGTTTTAATTGGGAAAAAATGATAATTGATTATGCTTTATTAAGCCACCCCGCCTTGGGTCAAACCCATAAGGTGAGTTTACGTTTTAAGTGGTAAAATCACGAGTAATACTTCCCCTGAGACATTGATTGTTCAAAGGAGAAAAAGTTCTTAAATCCTATGCCCCTGCTGGATAAGAATCAGTAGAAAAAAGAGGGGGGGTTGTTATCTTTTCGCTTTATTATTTTATTGTTTTTTATGTAAACGTTTACATATTCCGAAGGGTTTAATATGGGATAAGGAGGACTGGTTTATTCCTGTCCTGTGGGCTCTGTCCAGGAATTTCACCTGAGCCCGATTATGCCTGCGACAGCAACGGGAGGGGCCCCCACACTACCCGTTGATAGGGTACTGTCACAATCTCCCCGTTCTGTATTTCAGAACCTCAGAGCCCACTGGACTCCTTTCAATAGAAACTCCTGAGACAAAAGGAGCATTTACAAGGTGAAATTTTTATGTTTCCAAAGATCAAAACAAAAATTTCCCCCAGCATTGACAGCTTATTTTATCCCTAATTAGTGGTTACAATTAATTCACTACCAGCCATAGGATTAACTCTTCCCCAGCTGATAAACGGGGAAATCCCATGAAGCCCGAATCAGCTTATCATCTCCAACCCCCTTTTGCACTTTTTAAAAATAGTATATTTGTAGATTTATGTAATGCAGAGAGCTCACAAAATGGAAAAGGATACCTACTGCTGCAATGGTCAACCCTTGTGTGCTGGTTGAACCTTCCAGCCCATTGGGGTGGAGATTATGCCCGGAGCCAGGGACACATACAGGATAGCTGCTGATTCCACCTCATTTAGCTACACCGCCACTGCCAATCTGGGTGATGACGCTACAGTTGACACCTGGAGCATAAATCAGGAGGGGTATTAACCAACACCGTCAATGACATCGCCAGCTAAGTTTTAGTCGGGAAAAAAATAATAATCGTAATCCTGGTAGGATTATCTATTCTCCCCTGCTAAAGGTATAACTTTTACAGCTGCATGGGATATATATCATTCTCGCTGACCTATAAAAATTTTGTTATGGAAAAGTTCTCTTTTTTATGATACTTCTCCAAAAACTTTCTCAAACAAAAAAGCCCCCGAGTTACAAACTCGAGAGCTTTTCTAAAACCAGGCACTAACTATTTCTTTACAGTTTTCTTTGAACCGCAGCCTCCGCTCATTTTTGTTCCCTTCTTAGGCTTTGCAGCGGCCTTTTTAGTCTTACCCTTCTTTTTCAACTATCTCACCTCCTGTCGAGGCAAAATTGTTAAAGATAACCTCAACTCCAGCAAGTAAAAACTGCAGGAGTTTCGCCTGAAATGGGAAAGCGCTATTCCTCTTCTTTCTCCTTTTCATCATCCTCTTCCATATCTATATCCGCACACTCTTCTGAAC
>JBARPA010000277.1:0-4049 GCA_049642665.1 Candidatus Zixiibacteriota bacterium | reverse complement strand
CAAGGAGACTGAGCAGGCCCTGCAGTGGGAGCTGGCAGTAAATAGGGCATTGGCCAGGTTATCCAAAGCCTTAATTACTCCCGCGTCTTCGACAGAGGATATGGCGAATATCGTTCTCGACTCAGCCAGGAGTCTGACCCAGAGTGAGCAAGGGTTCGTGTCATCAATTGATCCCAAAACAGGCGATGCCATTGCACACACTCTGACCAAGATGTTGGGCAAAGAGTGCGTAGTTCGTGGTGAAGATAGAAGAATCAGGTTCCCCATAGGGCCAGATGGGCTTTACGGTGGACTCTGGGGACATGCATTGAATTCCCGTCAGCCTTTCTTCACCAATTTTCCCCAGATGCATAAGGCATCTCAGGGCATTCCTGATGGCCACATTCCTATCAAGAATTTCCTATCTGTGCCTGCGGTAATCGGACAAGACCTTGTAGGGCAGGTAGCTTTAGCCAATTCAGTTAGAGATTACTCCCACAGCGATCTTGAGGCGATCACACGGTTAACCCAATTGTACGCCATGGCAATCCAGCGTATGCGAGCAGAAGAGGCAATCCGCGAGAGCGAGGTAAAATTCAGGAACCTTGCAGAACAGTCACCCAATATGATTTTTATTAACAAAAAGGGCAGAGTGATTTACGCCAATAAGAAATGCGAAGAGATTATTGGATATAAAAGGGAGGAATTCTACTCCCCCCATTTCGATTTCTTTACATTGATTTCACCAGATTCTAAAGACCTGATAAAGGACAATTTCGAAAGACATATAAAGGGTGAAGAAGTTGCTCCCTGCGAATATACACTTACCACCAAAGGCGGGGAAAAAATAGAGGTAATACTTACAACGAAATTGATAAGATATGAAGGAGCGAATGCTATTCTTGGAACAGTAACAGATATCACCGAGCGCAAGCGAGCAGAGAAAGAAATTCAAAAATTGAATGAAAGTCTCAAACTGCAGGCTGAAGAGCTCGCAGCTGCCAACAAAGAGTTGGAAGCGTTCAGTTACTCTGTTTCCCACGACCTGCGCGCTCCGCTTAGGACTATTGATGGCTTCAGCCGGGCATTGCTGGAAGACTACGGTAAAAAGTTGGATGATTTGGGAAAGGACTATCTCCAGCGGGTTCGTGCCGGGACCCAACACATGGGACAACTAATCGATAATTTATTGAGTCTATCACTGGCGATACGAACTCAAATTAGACGAGAGGAAACTAATCTCAGTGAACTGGTACACAACATTGCAGCAGATCTTGAGAAAACTCAACCAGAACGTCAGGTCCAATTTGTGATACAGGAGGGGGTGTTCGCCCGGGGGGACCCCCAGTTATTAAGGGATGTGTTGGAAAATCTCTTAAATAATGCGTGGAAATTTACTGAGAAGCATTCACGGGCAAGAATCGAATTCGGTGCAACACAAAAAGAGGAACAAACGGTCTATTTCGTAAGCGATGACGGTGCTGGTTTTGATATGACCTATGTGAGCAAACTATTTATTCCCTTTCAGCGTCTTCACTCAACTGCTGAATTTTCAGGTAACGGCATTGGTCTGGCAATTGCAAAGCGGATCATAAACCGCCATGGAGGTCGTATCTGGGCCGAAGGTGAGGTGGAAAAAGGTGCCACTTTCTATTTCACACTAAAATAACGTAGATGGAAATCAGATGAGCATACCATTACGCATACTTATTATTGAGGATTCTGAAGACGATGCTCTCTTGCTGGTGCGAGAGCTAAAACGAGGTGGCTATGAACCTGCTTTCAAACGAGTTCAAACAGCCCAGGCTATGACTGCTGAGCTGAAGCGGCAGGAATGGGATCTGATCATCGCCGACTATGTTATGCCCAGATTCAGCGGTCTGAAGGCTTTGAAGATACTAAGGGATAGCGGGCTTGACTTGCCCTTCATCATTATCTCCGGCAAGATTGGCGAGGAAACCGCCATTGAAGCGATGAAAGCCGGTGCACATGATTACCTTATGAAGGACAATCTGACCCGACTTGCGCCCGCCATACAAAGGGAATTGAAGGAAGCAACAGTCCGTAAAGAGCGCAGGCTGGCAGAGGAAGCCCTGCGAGAGCAGGCCCAAATTATAGACCAGATCCATGATTCAGTGGTCTCTACGAACCTGGACGGGTATGTGACAAGCTGGAACAAGGGTGCGGAAAGACTGTTCGGATACTCAGCCAAGGAGGCTCTGGGCAAGCATATAACCTTTGTTTATCCTGAGGATCAGCACGAGTTCCTTGAGAAACAAGTAATCAAGCCTCTTAAACGAAAAGGTCAGCTTGAGATTGAAGTTCGGATGAAAAGAAAATCAGGGGAAGACTTTTACGCCAACCTTTCACTTTCTTTACTCCGGGACAGGGAGGGCACAGTAATCGGCATGATCGGTTATTCTATGGATATCAGCAAGCGCAAACGTGCCGAGGAAGAACTGAAACAGTCAAAAAAACAACTTGAAATTGAACGGGAGGCACTGGAAAGGAAAAACATTGCTTTACGTGAAATCCTCGGCCAGATCGATGCAGAGAAAAATGCTCTGAAAGAGCAAGTCACCACCAATATGGAGCAGGCAATAATTCCTACTCTGCTTAGGCTCAAGGAATCGTCTCACCCCTCGCAAACCCGGAATTTCGAGATGCTGGAAAAGGACCTCAGGGAGATTGTTTCACCTTTTCTTCAAACTCTTAAGAGCAAATCAGCTAAATTGTCTCCCAGAGAGACAGAGGTTTGCCGCTTGATCAAAAATGGATTAACATCAAAAGAGATAGCTGAAGCATTGAATTTATCTGTGATGACCATCCACAAATACCGCGAGCTGATACGGAAAAAATTGGGCCTGGTCAAAAATGGCACCAATCTTCAGACTTATCTTAAGTCTTTCTCAGAGTGATAATAAACCTATCTAATTCAATCTTTATCTGACAGGAAGAAACATTGCCTTGTGAGAAAAGGCGTTTGCATCAAACTTTGAATAATAACAGGAAAGAGTTTAACCGATCACATATCCCCCCTCTTACTCTTTACTCTTTACTCTCTACTCTCTACTCTAAACTCTTAACTTTGATCAAACCCCGGATCCACGATTTTCCCAATGAAAAGTATCGTTCCAGATACTTTTTCTCGGATCATAAAAACAAAAGGTCGATCGACCTGCATTACCAGACGAGGAGAAGAAGGATTACCTGCTGATGTTGCCATACCTATTGAGGTAACTGCCGCAGCTTCGGTTCCTTCTTCGTTTACTTCCACAAATGTCTTGTGCTTTACCTGGCTGATGAAAACGTCTATATTCTCAAACATTCTACTGAAGTCAGCCGAACCAGAGAAAGTGCTTCCCATCCCCAAATTTATCAGAGTTTGGTTTAACCTAAGTTGGTACTCGAGCTTGAACCTTGGTAAGTAGAGATCCACAGAATCGCTTTCAAAGCAATTTATCCAGTGATTCAGATTATCCTGATCCAATTGGGCAATTAGAGAATCTATGTTAGTTCCCAAGGTGGGTAGAAAAATGGTCTTACTGAAGTCTCCCTCACCATATGGTAAATCAATAGCCTGAAAAGTATAGTTCTCAAAGTAATCAAACAGAGCCCTCTGTTCCATCATCTTACAAGGTTTCCAGGAACCATCTGGCAGGTAGAACCGATCACTTTTGGTTTCATTCTTGTCAAACTGATAAGTCCAGGTACCTTTGAAGTAAATGGCATTTATCAGAAACATCACTGTAGCAGGGTCTATTGGTTTACTCACAATTCCCTCGATTTTCCCATTAGTATTTTCCTCAATCCACACATTGATCGTATCTGCTGCATCCGGTTTGTTAAAATCCAAATCTCTCACCAAGGCTTCAAAGTGTTTCTGGCAGAGACTAATGAATTCCTCTCTGGGGGTTAAACCCAGACGGTACCAGATGGAATTTGCAATCTGAAACTCAACTTTGGGATCAAGCTGGATCAAGGACTCTATCAGGTGCTGGTAACACTGATTTATCTCTTCCCGGGTGAAACCTTCCAGTTCCAGAGTCGTCTGCATCGCCTCCTGGGTC
>JBARPA010000276.1:0-8431 GCA_049642665.1 Candidatus Zixiibacteriota bacterium | reverse complement strand
CTTTTGTCCACAGCCTTTTCGAGACCTCCAATGTTATCGGAGCCGGTTCTTATGCCAGTTATTTTTGGCTATTTCTTGGACTCGTTTATGCTGCTTCCCAAATAAACAAAAAATCTGATGGTAGATTTAATAGAAAACATGCGATCGAACTCGGATAGTCTTGATTAATCCCTATAGTGATGAAAAGAATATTGATGATATCATATTTTTTCCCACCTTCCGGTGGGGTTAAAGTCCAAAGGGTGTTGAAGTTTGCAAAATACCTCCCCTTTTTTGGCTGGAAACCTATTGTTCTAACAACCAAGTATCCTCAATATGATTATATGGACTCTGAGCTACTGAGGGAAATTCCAAAGAAAATAAAAATAATAAGAACCTACTCATTCGAGCCAGCAAAAATGTACAATCTAATTAAACCTCTATCTGGAAAACGGAGAAATATCGTTAAGCCAGAAGCAAAAATTGACCAAATTAATGTTAAAAAAATGAAGGAACATTCTTGGGCTACGAAAGTAAACAACTTTATTTTCATTCCAGATAGTAGAATAGGGTGGTGGCCTTTTGCCTTTTTCAATATTCTCAAAAACTTCAAAAGAAATGATTTCGATCTGATCTTTTCTACTTCCCCTATGTTTACCTCACATCTTATTGCAATGGCAATAAAACTTATTTTTAAAAAACCCTGGGTGGTTGATTTACGCGATCTCTGGGTTTTAAATCCCTATCTCAGACCACCAACGAGGATGCATTTGAAAATCTCAACCTCCATAGAACGTAAGACATTCAAATTAGCTGACAGGATAATAACTGTGGGTGAGGAATTACGTCAGGATTTAATAGGTAATTATCCGGAGATTCCTGCAGAAAAGTTCGTTGTGATTCCCAATGGCTATGATCAAGCTGATTTTAAAAAAGATGAAGAAAAAAAAGATAAGAAATTTTCGATTAGCTATACCGGAAGCTTATATCTTTTTTCAGGACGTACCCCTTACTATTTTATGACAGCCCTGGGTGAGCTGTTGCAAAAGTTTCCAAAACTGAAGAAAGAAATCAAGGTAACCTTCCTGGGTCCTTTGGATAGTCAAAATAGAAAAATATTTCAAAATACAATCCAGGAATACGATCTGAAGGAAGTTGTCAGCCTCAAAGATCCTGCACCCTATCGGGATGCCATAAATTGTATAAAGCACTCTGATTTACTATTATTGATACTGGGTAAAGAAAGCAGAGATTTAAAGCACAATAATTATTTCCGTTATGATCGAACATCCATCACGGGAAAGCTCTTCGAATATCTGGCATCAGGAATACCAATCCTGGCTTTGGCTGGAGAAGGTCCGGTTAAAAAAATAATCGCAGAAACCAATTCCGGCTATGTGGTTGACCCGGAGAACATCGAGGAGATAAAGAAAATGATTTTATTTTGTTATAACCTTTACAAAGATGGAAAATTGCTAACTCATCAAAGAAAAGATTTAGTAAGACGTTTCGAAAGGAAAAGGTTAACCGGGGAATTAGCTAGAATTTTAGACGAATTAACCACAAAGGAGAGATAAGTTGAGACTTTGCCTTCTGGCGCCAGCCAATAGTCCCCATACTCATAAATGGATCAAATACTTCAGGGATAAAGGACACCAGATACATATACTAAGTTTCCAGTTTGAGGACATCCCAGGAGTACACCTTCACTATCTTCCTGCCCCTTTAAAAGTGTTTTACTTATACCATATACCTAAGATAAGGTCTTTATTGAAAAAAATCGGACCAGACATTTTACATGCCCATTATGCTTCCAGCTACGGATTTGTCGGTGCTACCGTAGGTTTTCATCCCCTTGTTATTTCAGTCTGGGGCTCGGATGTGGTTGAATTTCCAAAACGCTCTCCAATCCATCGGGAAGTTTTTAAGTATAATTTAGATCAAGCAGATAGAATTACAGTTACCAGCAAAATGCTGATGGATTTAACTAAGGAATTTGTCTCTCCCCTAAAAAGAGTGATAAGAATCCCCTTTGGGGTGGATGTGGATAATTTCAAGCCGAGATTAACATCGGATAAGAAAAGCGAAATTACTGTGGGTGTTGTAAAAAGACTGGATTATAAGTACGGAATCGAATATTTAGTAAAAGGATTTGCCCTGGTTGAGAAAAAATTCAAGAATGTCAGACTGCTGATTGCAGGAGATGGACCTCTGCGAAACAAGCTAAAAAAACTATCCTTCCAACTGGGATGTGAGAAAAAGATTAAATTCCTTGGAAATATCCATCATGCTCAAGTACCAAATCTGTTAAAGGAAATGGATATTTTCGTTATGCCATCGGTTAGAGAATCCTTTGGAGTTGCCGCATTGGAAGCTTCTGCCTCCCAATTACCGGTCATAGCTTCCAATGTAGGGGGGATACCAGAGATTATAATCAATGGAAAAACAGGTCTGCTTGTTCCTCCACGAAATCCTTCGGCAATAGCCGAGTCCATCATCCATCTGATCGAAAACCCGGACCTGAGTTTAGAACTTGGAAAATCTGGAAGGGAGTTCGTCATGAAGAATTATGATTGGAAAGAGAATGCAAAAAGAATGGAAAATTTATATGAAGATCTCCTGAGATGAAATTAGTATGGATATCCATCTCTCTATTAAATATAACCGATTCCACCTAACTGAAAAATTGTCGGTAATCTTAAATGAAATCAATGACAATTGAAGCATGCATATTTTTAATCTAGCGAAAGCAAATATTAGGGTTCTTTTTGGAAGACCCGACTACTGGCATCCAGATATAAGAGCCAATTGTAATCTTCAGAGTGGATTCAATCAAAGCTACTATCTGGATTTGTCTGCTAAAGCTAATTATCCGGGAGAAATCGACCAGAACGGAATCCCGAAAGTTAAGCTTGGAGGAAAATTGTATTATATTCCGGTTGCCATCTCACACTTTGGATTGGGCTGTTATGAAAGATATCTCAGAACCAAACAAAAAACATATTTGAAGAAATTCTTTGACTGCTTAAACTGGTTTGAAAAGAACTATGAGACTATTGACTCTGCCTGTGTGTGGTTGAACCGATATGAAAAGGGTCTGTATTCGCTTAAACCTCCCTGGGTTTCAGCTATTGTCCAGGGACAGATAATATCAGTCCTGTGCCGAGGGTACTCCATTACTGGAAACAATGATTACATAAATCTGGCTTTAAAAGCAGCAAGGTCTTTTGAAATTCCTGCAAGCGAAGGAGGTGTAAAAACCTGCATTGGTGATGAAAGTTACCTGTTTTATGAGGAGTATCCTTCCTCCACTCCTTCGTATGTGCTGAATGGTTTTATTTTTTCCCTTTGGGGATTGTATGATCTATATTTAATTTCTAAAGAAAAGAAAGTTGGGGAACTATATCAGTCAGGGTTAAAAACACTTATCCGGATATTGCCAAAATACGATTTCCTCTCCTGGTCCAGATATGATCTTTATAATTTCAAAATCCCCAACATAAGCAACATCTTCTATGCCAACTTACATATTGAACAGTTGAAAGCTATGTATATGATAACCAAAAATAAGATTTTCAAAAAATATGCTAATCGTTGGAATAAAGGTAAGAAGAATTTATTCCTTTTAGTTTTTTCGCAAAGTCTTATGGCTCTCCACAAAATTTATTTCTTGGTTTTTAAAACGATTTAGCTCAATCCGGAGTTCATACTAAAAAGTCCTTTTTGTTGACTTATGGTTTTTAAACAACAATATATTTTAAAATGAAGATATGTTATTTAGGAGATGCCCCCAGCGGACATCTTCGAAAATTTGTGGACTATTTTGCAGGTAAAGGCAATGAGATTCACATTATAAGCTTGAGACCAGCAAAATACAATAATGCGGTGGTTCATCCAATGCCGAGAATTACCGGATTCGATGATTGGGATTACCTCTTAAACATATTTTGGTTAAGAATGGTCCTGAGATCTATCAAACCTGATATCTTGCATGCTCATTATCTCACCAGCTATGGACTTTTAGGAGCCCTGAGCGGATTTCATCCTCTTATAGTCACCACCTGGGGCACAGATCTTTTGGTAACACCGAAGAAGTCTTTCATATACAGAGTTCTTCTGAGATATACCCTAAAAAAAGCGGATCTAATCACCGACGTAGCTCCCTTTATGAACCAGGAGCTGCTTAAATTCGGAGCTGATCCTGAAAGGATCCTCACCAGCCCCATGGGTGTGGACACAAGGATTTTCCAGCAGGAACAAATAAAATTTAACAAAAAACTAACATCCGTTCTAAGCATGAGGGCATTGATAAAGAACTCCAATGTCGAAACCATAATAAAAGCAATGCACATATTGAAAAGAAGCAATCTGGAAGTAAAGCTTATAATTGCTAACGCAGGCAGATTGGAGAAAAAACTCAGAATGTTGGTGAAGGATTTGGAGCTAAATGATGTGATCCAGTTCACTGGCCCAATAGAACACTCTCAAACGGTAAAATACTTCACCTCTGCTGACATCTACGTCTCAATCACCTCATCCGATGGTGCATCCGTAGCTCTGCTTGAAGCCATGGCTTGTGGTGCCTTTCCCATTGTATCCGATATTCCCGCCAACAGAGAATGGATCAAAAACGGAGAAAACGGTTTTCTCATTCCCCTGGATGATTCACATTCTCTAGCTGAAAAGATAACTCTTGCCGCTTGCGATCAAGGCTTGCGGGAAAAAGCTGCTCATCTCAATTGGCAGATAATAAACGACAAAGCTAAGCTTGAGAAGAATATGGTGCCCCTTGAGGAAAAATATAAATTTTTAATTAAAGAAAAAAATGTCTGATTGATCTGTTTCATCTGAAAAGTGATGAGAATTCTATACCTAACCCAATATTTCCCCCCGGAGATAGGCGCAGGGGAAAACAGAGCTTTTGAAATGGCAAAGAATCTCCAGAGGCTGGGCCATAAAATCACGGTCATTACTGAATTTCCCAACTATCCCTCTGGCATCGTTTCCCGGAAATACCGGTTTAAACTCTTTGAAAAGAGAAAACTTGAGGGAATTGAGGTGATCAGAACATACGTTAAAGCTGCACCTGAACGCAGTTTTAAAAACAGGATCCTTTTCTATCTCAGCTTCATGTTCACTTCCATTCTGGCTGGATTGAAGCTTCACAGAAAATTCGATTTAATATATGCTACCTCACCACCGCTTTTTGTGGGTTTAGCTGGGTATCTTATTAGCAGAATTAAAAAAATAAATTTTGTCTTTGAGGTAAGAGATATCTGGCCGGATGCCCCTATTGTTTTAGGAGAGTTGAAAAACAAAATTGTCATAGAGTTGTCAAAAAGAGTCGAATCGCTCTGTTATAAGAAAGCCCGGAAGGTTATAACGGTATCCAGAGGGTGGTCACTTCTGCTTCAGGATAAAGGCGTCCCGCCTGAAAAAATCGAGGTGGTATACAACGGCGCTGACCCCGGGCTCTTTCGGTATGCTATTGACAGTGAAGGTCCGAAAGAGGAGCTGGGATACAAAGGTAAATTTTTAGCCTTGTACTTCGGAACCATGGGACTGGCTCACGGAGTTGATTTATTGGTAAAGGTGGCTGAATTACTAAAGGAGAAAAAGGATATCAAATTCCTGATGGTGGGCAATGGCCCTCATCTTGACAAAATAAAAAAACTTAAAGAGCTTAATAAACTGAGTAATCTGGATATTCAAAAGGAGAAACCCAGAGAAGTTCTTATTAAAATGATTGCCGCTGCGGACGTCTGTTTGGTGCCGGTGAGACAAAGAGAGTTATTTAAATCCGTGCTTCCCTTAAAGATGTTTGAGGCCTGGGCCTGTGGACGTCCAATCGTTCTATCGGTGGATGGAGAGGCCCGGGAACATCTGGAAAGAGCCCGGGCAGGAGCCTGGGTTGAACCTGAAAATGTAAGGGGAATCAAGGACGCTATCTTGTTTCTATATAACCATCCTGAATTACGTAAAGAGTTTGGAAGAAACGGCAGATTTTATGTGGAGAGATATTTCTCCAGAAAAATTCAGGCGGAAAGATTGGAAAAAATACTTGTAAAAATCCTTCAGGATGGTTAATTTTAAGGAATGAAACCTGTAAGTTTAATAAAAATTTGAATTTTTACATCAACTTGGCATTTGGATAAATCAATACAAGGGATATGTCAATCTCCTATCCTCTAATTTTTGCAATCTCATTTATAGCTACATTTATTTTAGTGCCCCTTTTTATAAAGGTGGCCAAAAGGTATGACTTTCTGGATTATCCCACTGCCTTAAAGAGGCATCTCCGGCCAACTCCGATTTTAGGCGGAGAACCGGTATTTTTGGGTTTTTTGGCGGCAATTTTCCTGGTTACCCGATTATTCCAACTGCCCTGGGGAGATGAGTTAAAAGCACTGGTAGTTGGTGGAGCAATTGTTGTGGTTATAGGTTTAATAGATGATAAAAAAGGACTTTCACCCAGCACCAAGTTTTTAGGTCAATTAATAGCAGCCCTCATTTTTATTTTCTTAAGCCATTCCCAGGGAATTTTAACTGGAACCACCCTGGATCTGGTTGTGCTTTTGTTCTGGCTTACCGGATTGATGAATGCCCTCAATTTCCTTGACGCCATTGACGGTTTATGCGGAGGGATTACGTTTATCTCCGTTTTCGCATTTATGATTCTGGGTATTGTTTCAAAAAACCCGGTTATGATCATAGTCTCTCTGGCTATCATGGGATCTTTAGCTGGATTTCTCCGCTATAATCTGCCACCGGCCAGGATATTTTTAGGTGATGCGGGAAGCATGCTCAATGGATTCATTCTGGGAGCTTTAGGGATTTTATTTGCCAAATATAACCCTGCACCTCTGACCCTTTTGGTTCCCATAATGATTCTGAGCTATCCCATTTTCGATATATCTTTTGTTACTTTAATGAGGGTAAGGGAGGGGAGAAAAATCTATATGGCCGATTATAATAATTCACCACCCCGCATCGCTCAAATGGGGGTGGAGAGATTCAAGGTAATCTGGTGGATTTACTCCATTTGTGCCCTTTTAGGAGGACTGGGTGTACTTCTTTTTGTGTTTTTCGAATCGCCGGTTAAGGTTTTAGTTTTTGTCTTTGCTGGTTTAGGCTTGACCATTTTCGGTGTTCACCTTCATAGAAACTTCGTTAACTTTAAAGAGAAACTCCTTCTGTTCCTGTGCGATGTCCTGGTAATTAACATCGTGTTTCTTCTTTTCTATTGGCTGAAGTTTAAATCTGGCCTGATCTCAGATCAGATGCTTATCCCCCTGTCCGAGTATGTTGGCCCTGCCATCTGGATTACCCTTTACTGGCTGAACCTTTTTGCTATTTTAGGACTTTATGAGGGCTCCTGGGATCAACTGCTTAAGGACATGTGGAAAAGCATAGCAAAAATGGTGGGCATCGGGATAGGCATGTTTGTGCTTCTGACCTTGAATCCCTCCTACCTCTCCTTTAAGTCCTGGTTCTACCTTCTGATTTATGGTTTTTTACTGTCTTTCTTTTTGGGGTTGGAGAGAACCTTAATACTTATCTTTGAGAGAAGCTCTTATTCCAAAGGTAGTAATTTTCACCGGGCAGTCATTGTGGGTACCCAGGAAAATGCCATGTCGCTGCTCAAAAATATCCGCTCCAACACCCATCTGGGTTATCAGGTTATGGGTTGGGTCAGTGATTCCTCTGATGTTCAAAATAAAGAAATTGAGGGATTAAAAATTCTGGGCGATCTGGAAATTTTGGACCAAATTGTAAAAGCTTACCGGATACAAGAGATCCTGATTGCTCTGGAACCGGATTTCCCGGGATCTTTGAACCATATCATAGAAAAGGTCAATGATATAGAGGTCACGCTTAAGATAACGCCAAAACTAAAGAGCTGGTATAGAGGAAACAGAATCTCCAGACTCAATTATCCCTTCCTCTTGCGAGTTTATCCCTCCCAGCTCAGGGCCTGGGAATGGGCCTTCAAAAGGCTTTCGGATTTTGCCTTTGCTTCTTTTCTCCTTTTTGTGTCATCTCCCCTATTGTTTTTATCATGGCTGGTTACCCGAATTAACTTTGGCTCGAAAGCTTTGGTAAAGAGGGAGTGTATGGGAATAAAAAACAGGACTTTCCGATTATATAAGTTCAAAGTTAATAAAAAAGAGGAAAGGGTAAGTCCCAAACCTATTTTTCTGTATCAACCTGAAGGGCTCTGGAGTAAATTCATAAGAAACTCAGGCCTGGAGATCCTTCCCGCTCTCATCAACGTTTTTAAGGGCGAGATGAGCTTAGTAGGTCCTGAGCCTCATTCGCGAGAAGACTTTCAAAGACTCTCCTCTGAAATCCCGGTATATCCCAAAAGGCTATTGGTAAAACCCGGGCTTCTCAGCCTGGCTAAGCTGGAAACCGGACCCTCCGATATCCTGTATGAGAAAGATAAAGCTAA
>JBARPA010000275.1:0-3470 GCA_049642665.1 Candidatus Zixiibacteriota bacterium | reverse complement strand
TGCCACGTATAATCATCATCGTAATTCTTGTCTTGATAGTATCCATGTACTTTCCACCTCACTGCACCAGTAGCGGAATTATAGTCAATATCTTTGAAACGTATAGAAATTGTGTTAATGTTATGGTCTTTTGATCTGAAATCTACGTACCATCCAGCAAGTTGAACATTAACACATTTATAACCAGGACCAATTGCATCTGTCAAATCTGCACTGAAACTACCTCCAAAGTCATCACGAATACCACTATCTCCATACTTGATAGCACATGTTGTAAGACATTCCGTAACCGCTTCACCAACTAATCTTCCGGTCCGTATTAGTTTTGCTTTGTGTTCATGAGTTAAACCATGAACTTCAGGTTTTTCTTTTTCAATCATGATATATCACCTCCTTTTTAGTATTTAATTTTGTAGACTTATTCTAGATCACCTCCTTCAAACTCACCAGGCAAAATGTTGACTAACTTAAAATAGCCAGACATTACTCCGTTTATCCTTAGTCGAAACACCCTACCTTTTGGAGAGTTTCTTTTTAAAACATAAGTACCTCCTTCTTACAGGGTTACCCCGGAAACCTCTAAGTTTCCAATAGTGCTTTGGCCAATAAGGGTATAAATCTCAACACTTTGGAACTGTTATACCTTAACAGTTCATTAGCCCAAACCAGCCGTGTCCCCCTCGAAAAACACAAGCTGAAAAAATGTGACGAAAGGTGTGCCTAAACCTGTTCAGGCCCCTGTTTACATACCAGAAGTCTCGATCTCCCTTATATTGCCTCCCGCGTCTTCATTTTTGCCCTCTTTCGCCTTCATCCACACTTCATCCCCGACTATCTCTATCTTTCATATCTAAATTATCCATTTTCTTATGAATGTCAAGTGTTATTTTTAATTTTCTTAAGATTATTACTTGTGTATATAGAACGATACCCTTACTCGTGAGAAGAATCAAAGATCCCTTAATTTAGGTGATTGAAAGAAAAGGATGATCCTAAGGTCGCCAGAGAAAACGACTTAGGTCGATAGAATCGTCTTGTTTGAAGATTATTCCCTCTTTTTCAAGAAGCACCTTCTGGACTTCGTATCCGGACCCTGGCGAAAGTGATATCTTTCCTTTGCTGTTTATCACCCTATGCCAGGGAAGTTTCTCTTTCTTGCTGGATGAGTGAAGTACCCGAACCACCATCCGAGCCCCCCGGGGATTGCCCTCCAGAGCCGCAATCTGCCCATAGGTAGCGACCTTGCCTTTTGGTATGGATTTTATGATATCAATAACCCTTTGATGAAACGAATTAGTCATCTTTTAACCTCCATTTACACACAATCACGTAGCCGGGGCTCCCAGCCCCGGTGGATGTTTGGTCGGGCAAGGGTGCCCGACCTACGGGTGATATATGTCTTTACCTTCGTAGGCGGGGCTCTCCCGCCTCTGGCGGGATCTGCCTATGGCATGGCCAGCCCCGCCGATATTTGGCCAGGCAAGGGTGCCTGGCCTACGATTGATAATAACATCTTACCATTGCAATCTATCGATGCGAATCAGGGATTCATCCTCCATAAAATAATTTCTATAACTTGAAAACCTATAATCTTGTATATCCTTGACCAACGCCGAGGTTAAAGGATTCTTGTGGATGTAATTAATTCTCTTTATAAAATCTCTTTTATCTCTTATAACGTGGTCATAGAATCCTTGTTACCATAATCTTCCCCTTCTCTTTAAGAGCTTATTTATCATTTGAGCAGTATGGCTTTTGAAATCACGAATGATAATTGAGATATTGCCTACTTCTTTTAAAGATAATAGAAGGTGCAGGTGATCTGGCATAATAACAAAAGCGTGAAACATGTAATCATATTTTTTCTTATAAAACACCAAATCTTTTAAGATTATTGAGCAGATTTCTTCATCGAGAAGTAGTTTCTTTCTATCCTTGACGACGATTGTAATAAAATAACAGAAATTTTGCAGGAGGAATCTCTTCAATTTACCTAGTAATAACTTTTTACTTGGTCGGGCAAGGGTGCCCGACCTACGAAATATAATCTTTCATCTCCAACGTAGGCGGGGCTCTCCCGCCTTTTGCGGGATCTGCCTATGGCATGGCCAGCCCCGCCGGGTATATGGTCGGGCAGGGGTACCCGACTTCTCAAAAGAGAACCCAGCGGAATCGTCTTAAATCGATGCAGTCATCCTCTTTAAAGACAATCCCCTCTTTTTGCAGGAGTTCCTTTTGAATTTCGTATCCAGAGCCCGGCCTCAACGATATACCACCTTCGCTGTTCACTACCCTATGCCAGGGAAGGTTTTCTTTTTTAGAGGATGAATGTAAAACGCGCACCACCTGGCGAGCCGCAAGGGGATCACCAGCCAGAGCCGCAATCTGCCCATAGGGAGCTACTTTACCCTTTGGAATGGATTTTATAATATCAATTACTCTTTGATGAAAAGATTCAATCATATTTTTTTATCTTTATTCGTTATTCGTCATCCGTCATTAATCATTCGCCATTGTATTTCGTCATCCGTTATTCGTCATCAATCATACGTTATTTGTCATAGCATTATTCAACTCTTCGATTTTTCAGCAATCAACTTCGATAATTTTATGGCCTTATCCAGCGCCGGCTTATACCCGCATTCCGAACGCTCTTTAGCAATATCTGCGTGTTTTTTTGCGGTTTTATAATCCTTTTTGTCAAGATAAAATTCTGCTAAGAAATTATGTATATCCGCCTGCTTCAGCCGATACTCGTATCTATCAGCAATTTGTAAAGCCTCATTAGCAAGTTTCAATGCCTCTTTTTTTCCGCCAGAGGCGGATCTGCCTATGGCAGAGTGTCCCTGTTTAAATCTCAGTTTTGCCAGCTCCAGAAGTATGTCAGGTTCTAATTCAACCAGGTTTATCCTTCTGTCGCGCCGTAATGCCTCATATAAGTGCTTTTCAGCCTCTGTAAAATCTCCTTTAGCAAGATACGCCGCACCAAGTAGCCACTCCGCACGGATGATGTCTCGTTCAGAATGTTCTGAATTGGCTAATTCTCTTGCCTTTTTAGCTGCTTGGAGTACCTCAGCTCTGTCAAAGACAAGAAGTCCTCTTATGGCACTATAGGCCCATGATACACCCTCACTTTGGAATCGTTGCTTTCTCTGCTGGACATTTATTGCGACTCCAAGCTCCTTCTCCGATTCCTCAAACCTGCCTTGAAATGCAAGCAACCCACCGAGCTCTCGATGACCGACACTTTCCCACAATTCATCATTGGCTTCCTTAGTTAGGTTGATCATTAACCGTACATTATTGTCTGCGGCGTTCAGATCACCAATTAGGACTTCATTAATTGCGAGGTTGATCAAACCAGCGGCGATACCTTGTTTGTTTCCCATTCTCTCATCGATTTCATTTTTCATCGTAAGTAGCGAGATTGCCTTCTTAGACCGGCCGGACAAAGAGTAGCAGGTTGATAT
>JBARPA010000274.1:0-1752 GCA_049642665.1 Candidatus Zixiibacteriota bacterium | reverse complement strand
ATTTGAATTGCAGCGTCCACACCACCTCTAATAGTATTAGCCATCAGAAGATGATGTTTTGGTAATCCACCTCCAATTATTATTGCGCCAATTCTTTTTGACTCAAGAGAGATCTCAGTTAATTTTGAAAGATCTTTAAGTGAATTTATCATCAATTTGTTAAATGTGCTATATGTCCAAAGGTTCATTCCAAGCATTGAATCTTGTATACCTGGACATATAATTGGGACCTTTTTTTTATAGCATGTTTTTAAAATTGAATTATTATCTTTCAGTTTCCTTCCAAATTCCCAGAGGAGCTCATATCCGGCCAAATTCTTTTTTGTCTCAATATTCAATCCGTTTAGAATTTGATAGACCCATTTTTCTAATCCTTCAAAGGCTTCCATTCCTATATTGATGTCATAGATTCTGCCGATACCACTTTTCTTTAATTTAATATCATTAGCCTTGGATGTACCAATTATGTGTCTATATCCTAACGCCTCAATCAGATCATGTGTAACATTGGCTCCAGTTGATATGATGACATTCACATAATCATCATCGACTAAGTCACGAATTATTTGTCTTAATCCACCAGCAACCATTGGTCCAGCTAATGAGAGGAAACATGTATATTTTTTTAAAAAGATATATTTTGTTATATCAGCTGCTTGAGCAAATTTTCCTGCACCTAAAACACCAGTTTTCTTCATCTCAAATGCAATATCTGCGATGCGCATTCGATGACGTATCTTCATTTGTTTTACATAGGGCATCTATACTCGACCTTGATTGGAACCCTATGTTATGGCTAACTAATCACTTTGTCCTAATAATCTTAGATCTACCAGACAGCTTCCAATATTCCACTTCTATTCCGCTTTCGAGCTTCGATCTAAGCTCATCATCTTTGGGTAAAGGCATCTCAAAGGTTTCATAGCTCTCTAGATCCATTATCTGAACATTCTCGCCCATAGTGGCAATGATTTGGCCACTACGTTTTTCTATAATTGGAACTTCGATTTTTGCATCAACAGGACTTACTACATTTCTTTTTTGTTCAGTAAAAAATCCCATAGCTACTATTCTGGCCTTCGCAGCTCCATGTTTACCTGGCTTACTTTTCTCATATTCTACTACTCTGCATGGTTCATCATCAACGAGAATGTATTGACCTACTTTTATTCTACCTAAGTCAACGGGTTTGCTCATCATCATCTCCTCGAAACTATGACTTTTACATTCATACCAGCTAAAAGATTTACTGGAAGCTTCCTGCTATAACCTCATAAGATCGTTAAAATAACTATAACTCAGTTTTTCTTCATCCAGTAGGTGATACTCTTGTTTAAAAGCATTGGGATCGTTCCTCGTCTCGATAGTGATGATGCTTTAAAACTCGCGATTAAAATTTGTCAATATCTGAAATCAAGGAAGATTGATACTTTTCCTGAGATTGAATTTGCCAAAAGCAACCGTATTGGACAAGGAGTATCTCTATCACAGATGGAGGTCGATTTGATAATAACAATTGGAGGAGATGGGACAGTCCTTAAAACCAGTATGAATATTCCAAAACCTGAGACACCGATATTAGCTATTAATATGGGTAGACGTGGATACTTGACAGAAGTCGAGCCCGATCAGGCACTAATAGCTCTTGAAGAGTGCCTACAAGGAAAATATGATCTTGAGGAGCACTACAAGTTATCTGTCTATTTCAGAGACAAACATATTGCCGAAGGTGTGAATGAAGCACTATTAACG
>JBARPA010000273.1:0-5749 GCA_049642665.1 Candidatus Zixiibacteriota bacterium | reverse complement strand
AGAAAGCACTTTATTAGAATATTACCCGGGGATAGGGTCACGGTGGAACTTTCCCCCTATGACTTAAGCAGAGGAAGAATTGTCTACAGATATAAATAAAGGATAAAAAATGAAGGTGAGATCTTCGGTAAAGGTTAGATGTGAGAAATGTAAAATAGTCAAGAGGAAAGGGGTGATCCGGGTGATCTGCCCCAATCCCAAGCATAAGCAAAGACAAGGATAAAAAGGAGGATTAAGTTGGCCCGAATAGCTGGAGTGGATTTACCAAAAGAGAAAAGGATCGAGGTGGGCCTGACCTATATCTATGGTATCGGTCTCTCCTCCTCTCAAAGGATATTGGAAAAAACGAAGGTGAATGCTGCTACCAGGGTGAAAAAGTTAACCGAGGAGGAAGTGGCTAAACTGAGACAGGTGATCGAATCCGAATACAAGGTGGAAGGTGCCTTACGGGGCGAAGTGAACATGAATGTAAAAAGGCTTATAGATATTGGTAGCTATCGGGGTCTTCGACACAGAAGAGGCCTGCCAGTGAGAGGGCAAAGGACTAAGACCAATGCCAGAACAAGAAAAGGAACTAAAAAGACAATTGGAACGAAAAGAAAAACTGGCGGACCAATTCACAAATAAAAAAGGAGAAAAAGTTGGCTGAGGCTGGTAAAAAGAAACCAAAAAAAAAGACTAAGAAAGCTGATGTTTTGGGAATGGCTCATATCCAGGCAACTTTCAATAATACCGTAATTACCATAGCTGATCTTAAAGGAAACGTTTTGACCTCTTTTTCCGCTGGAAGATTGGGATTTAAAGGATCAAGGAAGAGTACCCCTTTCGCAGCCAAGTTAGCAGCCAATTCTGCAGCCAAAGAAGCTTTGGGACTGGGGATGCGCAAGTTACAGGTGCGGGTGAAAGGACCTGGCTCTGGCAGGGAAGCGGCCATCAGATCCCTTCAAGCTGCTGGCCTGGAGATAACCTCCATCCAGGATGTGACTCCCATTCCTCACAATGGGTGTCGCCCCCCTAAGCGGAGAAGGGTCTGATCTGAAAGATCAGAAATCGAGAAGAGGAGATTGGAATGGCCCGATACAGAGAATCTGTTTGCAAGCTTTGCAGACGCGAAGGTGAAAAGCTCTTTTTGAAAGGGGAAAGATGCTACTCGCAGAATTGTGCCTATGATAAAAGGGGTTATGCTCCGGGACAGCATGGGCAAACCCTCAGGAGAAAAGGATCTGAATATCAACTCCAGCTTCGTGAAAAACAGAAGGTGAAAAGAATCTATGGAATATTGGAACGCCAGTTCAGCAACTATTTTAAAAAGGCCGATAAACAGAAAGGAATAACTGGTGAAAACCTTTTAAGAATGTTGGAGTGCAGATTGGATAACCTGGTTTATCGATTAGGTTTCTCACCTTCCAGAAACTCAGCCAGGCAACTGGTTCGCCACGGACATTTCATGGTAAATCAAAAAAAGACAAATATCCCCTCCTATCAAGTTAAACCAGGCGATATAATCTCGGTAAGGGATAAGTCAAGAAACCTGGAGATAATTCACGCGGCTTTAAAGGAAGCCCGGGGAGCAGATCTCACATATTTAAGATTAGATAAGGCTAAACTTTTGGGTGAACTTTTGGAGTGGCCCAAAAGGATCGATATACCAATTTTGGCTCAAGAACAACTTATAGTTGAGCTTTACTCCAAATGATTTTTTAGGGAGGAATAAAAAATATGAAATGGAAAAGCCTCCAGATGCCCAAAGAGATAGCGGTGGAAGAAACCACTGTCTCTGATACATATACAAAATTCATTATCGAACCATTGGAGAGGGGGTTCGGGATTACTTTGGGGAATGCTCTTCGTCGTACCCTTCTCTCTTCCATTCAGGGGGCTGCCCCGGTGGCCATCAGGGTGGATGGTATGTTACACGAGTTCTCCACCATACCCGGAGTTTATGAGGATTTGATCGAGGTGGTACTGAACATAAAAAGGATAAGGGTTAAACTTATAGGAGACGAGCCCAAAACTTTGGTCCTGGAAGGTGAGAAGAAAGGCAAGCTTAAAGCAGGCGACATTAAAGCCGATGGGGACATAGAGATAATGAACCCTGATCTCCACTTAATACAGCTTACCGAAAACTCCAAGGTTAAAATTGAGATAGATATAGATACCGGCAGAAGCTTTATCCCGGCAGAGCAAAACAAAAAATCCGAAGCTCCGGTGGGCACCATTTTTCTGGATACCATGTTCTCTCCGGTGACCAAGGTAAACCTGGAGGTGGAGAACACCCGGGTGGGTCACCGCACCGATTATGACCGTTTAATAATGGAAATATTCACCGATGGTAGCTTGACCCCGGAGGATGCTCTGTGTTTTGCCTCCAAGATCCTGAAAGATCATCTCCAGATTTTCATCAAGCTGGATAAGGAAATGGAGATGGTTGAGGAAGAGGTGGTGGATGAGGAGACCTTAAGGATCAGGAACCTTTTGAAGATGAGGGTGGAGGAGCTGGAGCTTTCGGTTCGATCATCCAACTGCCTCAGGGCAGCCAATATCCAGACCCTGGAGAGTCTGGTTCAAAAAACGGAATCGGAAATGCTCAAATACCGTAATTTCGGCAGGAAGTCGCTAACCGAGCTTCAAAACATTCTGGCTGAGCTGGGACTCCAGTTCGGAATGGATGTGGAGAAATACAAGGAGCCAGAAAAAAAGCAAGGATAACTTCACCTTAAATAGAATCTAAGAAAAGCTGAGTTCTTATGAGGCACGCTAAAAGAGTTAAAAAGTTAGGGAGAACCAAAGAACATAGAAAAGCCATGCTGGCTAATATGGCCGCTTCCATTTTAGCCAATATACAGATCAGAACTACTCTGGTTAAAGCAAAAGAAGTGAGAAAGGTTGTGGAGAATCTGATCACTTTAGGCAAAAGAGGTGATCTTCACGCTCACCGATTGGCCTACGATGTTATCCGGGACAGAAAACTGGTAAAAAAACTTTTCGATGAAATAGCTCCTGAATTCAAAGATAGAACCGGAGGCTATACCCGGGTTTTGAAATTAGGAAGGCGAAGAGGTGATGGAGCGCATACCGCGGTGGTTGAGCTTTTAATGAAGAAGCCGGCAGTTGTGGAGAAGGAAAAAGGTAAAAAGGAAAAAGGAAAAGCAAAAGCAAAAGCACCTACAGCACCAGTGAAAAAATCTAAAGAGAAAAAAGACAAGAAAGAAGAAAACCCCGGGGCAAAGCCAAAAGCAAAGGGTAAAAAGAAAAAGGATGAAGATTAGACTGAGAAAGATATAAACTGAAATCCTATTTTATTCTGGGCAGCCCCCAATGGGCTGCTTTTTTATTTTCCTCCTAAATGCGATTATATTGTTCTTCGTGGTAAAATCTATTCTTTGAAGGTTTTATTTTCTTTACAAGTAAAGTTAACTTTATTAAATTTTTGGAAATGATTGAGTTCAAAAGAACGATTCTGATTGTTCTGGATTCCTGCGGAATTGGGGAGCTTCCCGATGCTTTTAAATATGGAGACCAGGGGTCAAATACCATTGTTAATACAGCTGAAAAAGTTGGTGGGCTAAAACTTCCTAATCTGGAAAAGCTGGGCTTGGGGAATATTCAAGATATCCCGGGAGTTGCTTCTCAAAAAAATCCTTTAGCCAGTTTTGGAAAGATGGCAGAGGTCTCTCCGGGCAAAGACAGCACCACCGGGCACTGGGAGATGGCCGGTTTAATCTTGGATAAACCTTTTCCTGTTTATCCCAATGGTTTTCCTGAAGAGATAATTGATAAATTTGAAAAGGCCGCAGGATGTGAAATCCTGTGGAACAAACCTGCATCCGGAACCGAGATAATCCAAAAATTGGGGGAGGAACATATAAGAACAGGAAAACCCATTGTTTACACATCCGCGGACAGCGTATTTCAGATAGCAGCACATCAGGAGGTCATTCCAGTTGAAAAGCTTTATGATATGTGTGAAAAAGCTAGAGAGATTTTGAAGGGGGAACATGGAGTGGGTCGGGTAATAGCCCGTCCCTTTACGGGTAAACCGGATTCATTTAAAAGAACTGAGAAAAGAAAGGATTTCTCGTTGCCACCGCCCGGGAAAACCATCCTGGATATCATGAGGGAAAGCGGATATGAGGTTGTGGGAATGGGAAAAATTGAACAGCTTTTCGCGGGAAAGGGACTGACCCAATCCTTCCATACCAAGAACAATATGGATGGTGTGGATAAACTAACAGAGGCGATGCAAAAGGAGATCAAAGGTTTGATTTTCATCAATCTTATCGATTTCGATATGCTCTGGGGTCATAGAAACAATTACCGGGATTTTGCCGGAGGTCTGGAGGATTTTGATTGTAGATTGCCTGAGGTTATGAATTTGCTGAAAAAAGATGATTTGTTGATAATCACCGCTGACCATGGCTGTGATCCCACCATGCCCAGTACTGACCATTCCCGGGAATACGTGCCACTTCTGGTTTACGGAAAAGGTATTAAAGGTGGCATTAATCTAGGGATAAGAAGATGCTTCTGTGATGTTGCGAAAACCTTAGCTGAAATTTTTAATGTGAAAGGGATAGAAAATGGCCAAAGTTTCTGGAAAGAAATCAAATGATGATAAAAAGCTGATCCAGAAAGCAAGGGAGGCAAGGGGAAAGGCGTATGCCCCTTACTCAAAATTTAAAGTGGGCGCTGCGGTTCTGACCAAAAAAGGTAAAATCTATACAGGAGCAAACGTGGAGAGTGTTTCCTATGGTTTGACAGCCTGTGCTGAAAGGGTGGCTCTCTATAACGCTGTTATTTCCGGTGAGAAAAAGTTCAAAAAAATAGTTGTGGTTACTGATACTGAAGAGCCCTCAACCCCTTGCGGGCTTTGCCGACAGGTTTTGTCTGAATTCGGGGAGGAACTGGAGGTGATCTGTGTCAATCTTAAAGGTAAAGTCAGAAAATTTAAATTAAAGCAGTTGTTGCCATACAGCTTCAGGAGAAATAAGCTGAAAATGTGAATTTAATTTGACTGATCGCTCAATAAATTGAGCAACTATGTTTGTTTCAGTTTAAATTAATCAGAAGAGGATGAACCATCAAGGAGAATAAAATGAATTTAGCCAGGATGATCGACCATACCACCTTAAAACCTGAGGCTTCTTTGGATCAAATTGAGAAATTATGTAATGAAGGCAAGAAATACGGTTTTTGCTCCATCTGCGTTAATCCGGTATGGGTGAGCTATTGCGTAAAAACTTTAAAGGAATCGGGTATCAGGGTGTGCTCGGTTAGTGGTTTTCCTCTGGGAGCAAACAAAAAGGAGACCAAGATAAAAGAGGCGGAGATGGCTTGCCAGGAGGGTGCTGATGAGGTGGATATGGTTATGAATATCGGCGCTTTAAAATCCGGTGATCTTGGGTCAGTGGAGGAGGAGATCAAAGGCGTCAGAAAAGCTTTGGGTGGGGAGAGGGTCTTAAAAGTTATAATCGAAACCTGTGTTCTGACTGATGAGGAAAAGATCAGGGCAGCCAAAATAGTTATGGACTGCGGGGCTGACTTTGTGAAAACTTCCACTGGATTCAACAGGTCGGGCGCTACTTACCAGGATGTCAAACTCCTCAAAGAGGTGGTAAAGGATAAAATAAAGGTCAAAGCTTCGGGCGGAATAAGGGATTACCCAACTGCGCTAAAGATGATCCAGGCCGGTGCTGACAGGATCGGAACTTCATCCGGGGTGAAAATAATCGAGGAGATGAAGAAACTT
>JBARPA010000272.1:0-2979 GCA_049642665.1 Candidatus Zixiibacteriota bacterium | reverse complement strand
ATACCGCTTATTTCTGGCGTATTTTTGGTCCTCTGGAGAGCCTTATTCAGCTTAACGTTACCATTCAAACCGCATCCGCATCAATAGAAAGGATCTTCAATTTCTTAGAAGAGCCAATAAAGATAACCAGCCAGCCCAAAGCCTTGAGAAAATTCAAGGTCAGCGGAAACATAGAGTTCAGAGATGTCGACTTCTCCTATAACTCAAATGAAAAAATCTTAAAAGGAATTAGTCTTAAAATAGAACCTGGCCAAACCGTTGCTTTGATCGGTCCATCCGGCAGCGGTAAAACCACCTTAGCCCATCTCCTCATTCGATTCTACGATCCCATATCCGGTTCAATCCTGATTGATGGCAGGAAGATCAAAGACCTGGATCTAAAAGCTTACCGGAGACAAATCGGGCTGGTATCCCAGGATCCATTTCTTTTCAATACCACCATTGAGGAAAACATCAGATTCGGTAAAAAAGATGCAGATTTAACTGAAATCGAGGAAGCTGCCAGATTAGCTCAGATTTTGGATTTCATTTCAGATCTACCACAAAAATTCCAGACCAGGGTGGGAGACAGAGGGGAAAAGCTCTCTGGAGGTCAGAGGCAGAGGATATCTTTAGCCCGCACCTTCTTGAAAAATCCAAAAGTGTTAATATTAGATGAGGCTACCTCCTCTGTGGATCAGAAAAAAGAAAAAATGATCCTATCTTCACTAAAAGAGCATTTTGGGGACCGAACCATAATTATGGTTTCCCACCGGCCCACCATGCTCCAGATTGCTGACAGGGTTTTACATCTGAATCATGGATTCATAAACGAGATGGATAAAGAGAAAGTCATATCAGAATCCAAGGATAGTATAAACTACCTCAGGGTTAGAGATCATGAGAAAATAAAAGTCAATTAATACTTACTTTAAAGATAGTAAAATAAAAAAATATAAAATATGCCCTGAAATTTCATTTTTTCACTACAATTATAGGAGGATGCAGCGGACACCGAAGATACCATCCGCTATGGGATAAGGAATCACAAATAATTTTTGGGGCTGGGAAGAAATTCTGTGTATAAATTAGATAAAGATATATAAGTTTTTAAAGAGAGATTTTTAAGAATCTAATGCTTTAAGTCTCTGTAGCTGTCAATAAGTTCATTAGTCTAGGTGCAATATAAAGTTTGTTTCTTTTCCTTTTTGTTGCTTCTTGAAGAATGCCAATATTTATAAGTCTTAACACTCCCCCTTTTACAGAGTTAAATGGCAAATTCCATCTTCTGCTCAGTCCAGAAATAGAAATTACAGGATTTTGGAAAATTTCATCAACCAGTCTATGCGCAGTTTCTGGAATTTTCTTGGTGCTCTCTAAAGCGTTTTGGTATTCAGTGTGAAGATCGAGTATCTTTTTAGCATCCGATAAGGCGTGTTTGCATTGTGTTACCATTCCTCGCAAGAAGAATTGAATCCATCCTCGCCAATCTCCTCTCTGGCTAATCGCAAGAAGCCTTGAATAATAGCCATCTCTAAATTTATCAAAAAATGCTGAGAGATAAAGGAGGGGTTGTGTCAAATATCCTCTTTCACAAAGAAAGAAGGTAATCAGAAGTCTTCCAATACGACCATTACCATCAAGAAACGGATGGATAGCCTCAAATTGATAGTGCATTAGAGCGCACTGAATCAAAGGGGGTTCAGAGGAATTTGAGTGTAAATACTTTTCCCAATCACTTAATGTTTGTTTCATTTCTTCCACGGGTGGAGGTACAAACGTAGCTTCATTTAGCAAACAACCTGGTGTACCTATCCAATTTTGGCTTCGGCGAAACTCTCCAGGTGTTGCATGTTCACCCCTTACATTTTTCATTAGAATTTTGTGAATTTCGCAAACCAATCTGGTAGACACAGGTAGCTTCCTTAAGCGTTTAATGCCATATGACATTGCTCTAACATAATTTAGTACTTCATAGACATCAGGTGCTTTTGGTTTTCTCATTCTCTCAGCCTCAAAAAAGAACAAATCATTGAGAGAAGCTTGAGTTCCTTCAATTCGAGAACTTGATACTGCCTCACGTCTAATATATGGAGAAATTAAAAGATAAGGATTAATTAACAATCTTCCCGTTCCAGATAATTCGCCCAGCAATCTGTCTGCCTCAGAAAGGGTATTGACTAAATCATCATCATATCTGATTTGAGGCGATAAGGTATTAGGTATAAAAGCCCAATAATTTTGGGGAGTTTTTATGCATTTGCCTGCTGATGAATTTTCGAAGTCTTTAGGATTCAATTCATTCCTTATTTACTGCTGTTTTATGCAATAAATACAATTCTTATTACAGAATACGGGAAAATCCTGCAATAATTTGAACATTGTTGACTTATTCTGCATTCAAATTGGGTTTTTTAGTACACATTTGTGTAGGCCTGAACATAAACTATTATCTATATTATATCACCTTCCCCTAGAAGTTAAGTTTTATTTTTCCTTAAAACCAGGACACTACCAAGATTTTATTTGACTCCTTACTTAGTTTTCTTATCATTTAAGTGTAATAAGAGTACAGATATTTATATAATAAGCGATCTTTTCCTGGTAACGGAAAACTTATATATGAATCTTTTTCCTGAGGAAAAAGCAAAGTTTGATAAGAAAAATCCTCTGGCTGATCGGATGAGACCCCAGGATTTAGATGAATTTCTGGGACAGGAACATATACTGAAAAAAGGCTCGGTCCTAAGGAATGCGTTAGAAAAAGGTGAAATCCAATCCCTGATCCTCTGGGGTCCGCCGGGCACGGGCAAAACAACTTTAGCCTTTATCATTGCCAAAATGATAAAGGCCCACTTTGTCCCCTTCTCCGCTGTGGTTTCGGGGATAAAAGAGATAAAAGGGATAATGATCCAGGCAAAAAAACAAAAAGAGCTTTATGGCAGGAAAACAATCCTTTTTGTAGATGAGGTGCACAGGTTCAACAAGGCTCAGCAGGAT
>JBARPA010000271.1:0-4241 GCA_049642665.1 Candidatus Zixiibacteriota bacterium | reverse complement strand
GGGTTATACTGGCATTTACCGCTTCATATTTTAAGGTGGTATTATATTTTAGTTTCCTGATTTTAAAAACACAGCGATGTAGGATTTTGATTGCCTGGACCAGAGATTTGCCCCAGCGGTTGCCGGTATGGAGTGCGTTCTCTGGTTTGATGGAATTCTCAAGCCACCTTATCTGTCCCGGATGTGGGTCTGTCTCCAGAAATTCGCGAGCAAAAAGCACCGGATCGAATACGCACTTTCGGTAGATAGTTCTTTTAACCAATTTATCTCGCTTTCTTATTATAATTGCAATCTTTTCTTAATCGCGATTAGGGTGTAACTTTCAGATTTATCAATAAAAATGCACGAATAAATTCGTGCCTACAGGCTTGGTAGCACACATTGTATTCCCTCCAAGAGCGGGGCTATCACAGGTTGAGACAACCTGTGCTACCATCTATTTCTTTCCAGGACTGAAAGGTCAAGCTGAAACTTGACACTCCAAATCGTCTTTCTATTCTTTACTTTTCACTTGCCTTCCTCGATCTCCCTTTGGGCCTGATCCTGATCCACAAATCCAGCCTCCATTTTCCTTATCACATTATCTATGTGAATCTGTTCTGTTTTTCTTTTCTCCAGAAGGCCAAATGTCTTTCTGTTGTCAAAGTGATGTTCGGATTCCAGAGGGATTCCCCTTAAAGCCAGTTCTATGTTTCTGATCCATTCCATAAATCTTTTGGCCGATGACTGGATGGAGATGACATTGCGTTGAATAAGCTCATATTTTATCTGAGCCCAGTTGTAGGGTGGACCGTAAGAATATCCTAACATAAAGGGATCAAGATGAACTCCTGCACAGATATCCTCCAGAACGGATTTATGATTCAGATACCAGGTTGTGGCAGAGGAATACTGACCTGATGGTCCAACGTAATCTATCTGCACGTCGTTCCAGGTGATGGGGTTCTCCTCAGGGGCGATCTCCTTCATCATGTGTGTGGTTTCCTCAAAGTAGGTGTTAGCTCTCTTAATATAAGCTTGGTCTGATTCGTGAGATAATCTCTCAGGAGGTTTAACCTTGATATGCAGGCGGTGGTATCCGGCGTTATGCATGGTCTTCTGCATATCCTCAAGAAGCCTTTGTTCGATTCTGGCTACAAATGGAATGGATGAAAAAATGCTTTTGCCCCTGGGATCATCTGGGTCGGTATCCAGACCACAATAGAAGGTGGAGCCTGGATTTAATCTTATCTCCCCATCCTCGGTTTCCTGGTAAAGTTCCCAGAGACTGTTATCTTTGAGCTTGAATCTTATGGTTGCGGGATCGATAAAGAAAAACTTTTCCACTTTATCTTTTGATCTGGACAAAACCACTTCACCACATACTGCCCCATCTGTGAAAAACGATCCAAAGAACTGGGTTAAAAGAGCATCCACTCCACCAAATCTTAAGAAGCTGTGTTGAAATATCCTTCGGTCTAAATCCAGGAGTATCTCTTTGGCTGAATCCAGGAGCCTGGGGTTCTCCGAGCCCTTGAGTTGAAAATATGAGGGGCTGGAGCAGAGCCTGGTCCAGGTCCAGATAGCGGAATTAAGAACCGGCATATGATTTCGCAAGAACCTGTAGAGTTTAATTCGAAAGGAGCTGTGATGGATACTTGCAGGTAAAATTAACTCATCCTCAAAAAGACTGTAACTTCTTTTAGATACCGGTGAGATGGGAAAATCCTTGAGCTGGCTCTTGTCAGAAGCGAAGTTTCCAAGGATCAAGTTAGCATTGTTTATGCCCCGGGGGTGCGAAGAAGAATTATCTTTTTGTAGTGGATTCTCAGCTTTTGATTTTTTTGGTAACAAATGCTTGAAAAAAGTGATTAGATCCATAAGATTTTTTGATAGAGTCATTCCAACTTTCTCTTCAAAGGTCCTGAGTCTATTCTTATCACCAGTAAAAGTGTAGTAATATTGCCAGATTCTGCCGGGACTTTTGGCTTGACATTTTCCATTTATTTGTTATAATGATATCAAGAGGTTTTAGTTTAAGTCGATTTAATTGGTCAGCTTCTGGCCAAAAGAAGGAGTGACAATGCACCAAAGACTTATCATTTTGGCGATATTGCTTCTGGTTGGTGTCCCCGCCTTTGCTCAATCAGTTGACACAGCCTGGGTGAGAAGGTATAATGGTCCGGACAGCACAATCGATCAGGCCTATGCTATAGTTGTAGACGGTTCTGGTAATGTCTATGTGACAGGGCATAGTAATGGCAACGGGACATCCGAGGACTATGCCACCCTGAAGTATTACCCAAATGGAGACACTGCCTGGGCAAGGAGATACAATGGATCGGGAAATTCCTGGGATTATGCTAAGGCCATAGCTTTGGATGGTTCAGGTAATGTCTGTGTAACAGGATACAGTCAAGGCAGTGGGACCTCTAATGATTATGTCACGATTAAGTATTATCCTAATGGAGATACCGCCTGGGTGAGAAGATATAATGGGCTGGGAAACGAATGGGATATTGGGGAAACCATAGCCACAGATGATTCCGGCTATGTCTATGTCACTGGAATAAGTTACAGCGGTACTGAAACTGGTCATGACTATGCCACCATAAAGTATTTGCCCAATGGAGATACTGCCTGGGTGAGAAGGTACAACGGTCTGGTAAATAATAGTGATGGGGCTACAGCCCTAGTGGTGGATAATTCAGGCAATGTCTACGTAACCGGGTATAGCTGGGGCAACGGGACAGACTTTGATTATGCTACCGTGAAGTATTTTCCCAACGGAGATACTGCCTGGGTCAGAAGATACAACGGACCAGGGAACCACGAGGATTGGGCTTATGCCATAGCTGTAGATGATTGGGGTAATGTCTATGTGACGGGATATAGTACCGGGGATGGAACATCCAAGGATTATGCTACCATAAAGTATTATTCCAACGGCGATACTGCCTGGGTAAGCAGATACAACTCTCCAAGTGACTATCCTGATGAAGCTCATGCCATAGTAGTAGATGACTCTGGCAATGTCTATGTAACCGGATGGAGTTACAGTGACGGGTCATTCCATGACTATCTTACCATAAAGTATTATCCATATGCAGAAACTGCCTGGGTAAGAAGATACATTGGACCAGGAGATTTTGGGGATGAAGCCCATGCCATAGTTGTAGATGATTCTGGCAATGTCTATGTGACCGGAGAAAGTAAGGCCAATGGGACAGACGATTATGCCACCATAAAGTATGACCTCTCTGGTACTGAGCTCTGGGTAATGAGATACAACGGACCAGCAAACGATTGGGATGGTGCTTATGACATAGCTTTAGATGGTTCAAACAACGTATACGTAACTGGATATAGCTGGGACAGTGGGACGAACGAGGACTATACCACAATAAAGTATGTGCAGTTTGTGCGGGGAGATGTTAATAATGATGATGAAGTAACCATATCGGATGTAGTTTACCTGATAGGCTACCTTTTCAGATCCGGGCCGGACCCCGTTCCTGCACCTATAGTTGGCGATGCAAATTGCGATGATAAAGTTGATATCATAGATGCTGTTTATCTGGTCAACTATCTTTTCAAATCTGGTCCAGCTCCTGGCGATCCTGATGACGATGGTGTTCCTGATTGTTGATTTCTATAGATTAATCAAAATCCATTAACCTATACTAGCAAAAAACTTCTAAGAGGGATTAAACCTCTGCTGCGTATAGCTGAGCCTTTAGGGCTCCGATTCCTCTTGATTTTTCTACTTTCAGGAGTTATATTTACTTTAGTTGCAAGCCGATGATATTTTAAGAGCTTGGTCAACCATCAACTCTAAACAAAAAACAAAATTGATAAGAAAACTTCTCATTTTGGCAGGTTTGATTTTAGCAGGAATTCCTGCTTTTGCCCAGTCTGTTGATACTGCCTGGGTTAGAGCTTATAATGGACCTGCAGATACCCTGGATTGTGCTAAGACCCTGGCTGTGGATGATTGGGGCAACGTTTTGGTCACGGGATACAGCGCTCAGAACACCGCTTATCCTCATAACCTGGATTATGTAACGGTTAAGTATGATAAGGATGGAAACCAGCTCTGGGCTAAAAGATACAACGGACCGGGAAACTACGAAGACCAGTCTACTGCTGTAACAACGGATGATTCTGGTAATGTTCATGTTACCGGATACAGCTACGCTGGCGGAACATATTATGATTTTGCTACCATAAAATACCTGCCTGGTGGTGATACTGCCTGGGTG
>JBARPA010000270.1:0-11763 GCA_049642665.1 Candidatus Zixiibacteriota bacterium | reverse complement strand
GGCCAGAGCTGTAGCCGGTGAGGCCGGGGTTCCCTTCTTCAGTATGAGCGGGTCAGATTTCGTGGAGATGTTCGTGGGAGTGGGAGCCTCCCGGGTAAGAGACCTTTTCGAACAAGGCCAAAGAAATGCCCCCTGTATAATATTTATAGATGAAATAGATGCGGTGGGACGCCAGCGAGGCGCTGGTCTGGGTGGTGGACATGACGAGCGGGAACAGACCTTAAATCAGCTTCTGGTGGAGATGGATGGTTTCGAATCCAACGAGGGAGTTATACTTCTGGCAGCCACCAATCGTCCCGATGTTCTGGATCCGGCCCTTCTCCGCCCGGGCAGATTTGATCGACAGATAGTGGTCGACATTCCAGATATCAAAGGGAGAGAGGGCATACTTAAAGTCCACACCCGAAAAATACCTGTAGCGGATGATGTGAAACTATCCGTTTTGGCCCGGGGAACTCCCGGATTAAGCGGAGCTGATTTAGCTAACATAGTCAACGAAGCTGCACTTCTGGCTGCTCGCAGGGATCACGATGTGGTTAACATGAGAGATTTTGAGGATGCCAAGGATAAAGAGATGATGGGAACCGAGAGAAGGAGTCTGGTTCTTACCGAGGAGGAGAAAAAGCTAACCGCTTACCACGAATCCGGACACGCCCTGGTAGCAAAGCTGATACCTGGGTCTGATCCAGTCCACAAAATGACAATTATCCCGCGGGGGTTGGCTATTGGATTGACCAGCTATTTACCGGTGGACGAAAAACATACCTACTCTAAAGAATACCTGGATATCAAGCTGGTTCATCTTCTGGGTGGAAGGGTGGCCGAAAAGCTGGTATTCGGACAGTTCTCCACCGGCGCCGGCAACGATATCGAAAGGGCTACCCAGCTGGCCAGGAAGATGGTCTGCGAATGGGGGATGAGTGAACGTATGGGACCTCTTACCTTCGGTAAAAAAGAGGAGCAGATTTTCCTGGGAAGGGAGATCTCCCAGCACAGAGATTACAGTGAGGAGACCGCTCAGTATATAGATCAGGAGGTAAAAGCCATTGTCGAAAATGCAGAGAAGAAAGCGGAAAAACTCTTAAGTGCCAACCAGGACAAACTCCATTCCCTGGCAAAGTCTCTCCTGGAAAAGGAGATACTGGATGGAGATCAGATAGATAAGATTCTCCGGGGTGAGACACTGGAAAAACCCAGGGTAGTAGAAAAAGAGAAAAAGGATGGATAAGGAAAAAATAAAAGAGGCAGTTCTGATGATCCTTAAGGCTGTGGGCGAAGACACCCAGCGGGATGGGCTTAAAGAAACTCCCAGAAGGGTGGCCGATTTCTACGAGGAGATGTTCTCCGGATTGAAATTGGATGCCCAAAAGGAGATAAAGCTTTATTCTGCTCCGGACCATGATGGCATGATAATCGCAAAGGATATCTCCTTTCATTCTTTATGCGAGCATCATCTTTTACCATTTTTCGGCAAGGTTCATATCGCCTACCTTCCGGAGGATGACCGGATAACCGGCTTTTCCAGATTAGCCCGGGTGGTGGAGGTTTTAGCTCATCGACCTCAACTCCAGGAGCGTCTGACCTCTCAAATTGCAGATGCTTTGATGAATTCTCTTGAGCCCCGAGGAGTTCTGGTGATAGTGGAAGCAGAGCAGCTCTGTCTGACCATCCGGGGGATAAAAAAGCCAGGATCTTTGACCATTACCACAGTAGCCAAAGGGGAAATGAAAAACGAAGCGCTCAGATCTGAGGCTTTGGCTCTGATCAAAGGTAAGCTAGCTGCAAGCTGAAGGATCAGGGAAGATTTGAATGTCTATACTTTTTGAATCTAAAAAATTTGAGATAAATTTCGGCAAAAGGAAACTGGATCTTTGCTCCCATACTCATTTAATGGGGGTTTTAAATGTAACCCCGGATTCATTCTCAGACGGGGGAAAATTCTTAAATCCCCAGGATGCGGTAGAACAAGCTTTGATTATGGCAGAACAAGGAGCTGATATAATCGATGTGGGCGGGGAATCCACCCGACCTGGTGCGGAAACGATTCCTGTGGATGAGGAAATCAGACGGGTCATACCGGTGATAAAAGAGATAGTAAAAAAGACCGATATCCCAATCTCCATTGATACTTATAAATCAGAGGTTGCTACACAGGCTTTGGATGCAGGCGCAGTAATGATTAACGACATTTCAGCTTTGAGGTTCGATCCGGAGATGAAAAAGATAGCCTCCAGGTATGGTGTTCCCGTGGTTTTGATGCATATCCAGGGGACGCCCAGAAATATGCAGGATAATCCATTCTATGATAACTTAATCCAGGAGATTTCTGATTATTTGAAAGAGTCAGTAGAGTTAGCAGAGAATTCTGGAATAGATGAAGAAAAAATAATAATAGACCCTGGAATTGGCTTTGGCAAGAGGTTGGAGGATAACTTGGAGATATTAAAAAAACTTAATAAATTAAACTCTCTGGGGAAGCCCATCCTGGTAGGCCTTTCCAGGAAATCCTTCATAGGAAAAGTGTTGGATCTGCCATTGGGTGAAAGACTGGAAGGGAGTTTAGCTGCCTTAGCTGTTGCCATTCAGAATGGAGCTAAGATACTGCGGGTTCATGACGTAAAAGAGAGCAAAAGAGCAGCTCGGATGGTGGATGCCATACTCCAAGGGTAAAATATGGAGCTTTTACGTATAGGCTTTATAAAAATCGGATTAATTGACATCATTGACATAGGAATAGTTGCATTTCTATTTTACAAGTTTCTGGGGCTGATGAAAGGAACCCGGGCAGTTCAGATCATAACCGGAGTTTTCCTTTTGTTTTTCATTGCCTTTGGTGCTTTCTGGTTTGAACTGGAGGGGCTGAAATGGCTGATAACCAACATCGCCACGGTGGGAATTATAGTTTTTGCGATAATCTTTCAGCCGGAGATCCGGGGAGCCCTGGCTCAGATCGGACATGCTAAAATGTTCAGAAGATTTTACAGGTATCAGGAACAAAAAGCTCTGGATGAGATAATTGATGGTGTCAAGAATTTATCCCAGCGCGGCTATGGGGGATTGGTAGTGCTGGAGAAGAACATCGGATTAAAAAATTTTGAACAAACCGGAAGGCAGCTCAATGCCCAGCTCTCGTCTGATTTTCTGATCACCCTCTTCACCCCCTATGCTCCTTTGCACGATGGAGCTGCTATCATCAGGGGAGATATGGTGGTGTCTGCTGGTTGTACCCTTCCCCTCTCCACCAACCCTAGATATGAGAAGCTCTACGGAATGAGACACCGGGCTGCCATCGGAGTAACTGAGGTCTCCGACTCCATCGCCCTGGTGGTTTCAGAGGAGACCGGAACAATATCCTTGGCCTACAATGGTGAGCTACAAAGTAAGGTGGAACCAAACTCCTTAAAAGATTCCCTTCTGGAGTTATTGAAACTATAGGATAAGCCTATGAGTAAATTTATAGATTATGCCGAGATCGGGGTGAAAGGCGGAGATGGCGGTTCCGGGTGCCTAAGTTTCAGAAGGGAAAAGTACGTTCCCAAAGGCGGACCGGATGGAGGAGATGGCGGGAACGGGGGCGATGTTATTATCCAAGTGGATCAACATCTGGGCACCCTTCTGGATTTCAAATATAAAAGATACTATCGGGCGGAGAACGGAAAAAGCGGAAAAGGGAAAAATCAACAAGGCAAAAAAGGAAACGATGTGGTGATAAAGGTTCCACCCGGCACTATGGTTAAAGATCTGGAAAAAGGTAAGCTTTTATCTGATCTGGTATCAGAGGATCAACTCGTGGTGGTAGCTAAAGGTGGAAAGAGAGGCAGAGGTAATGCTTATTTTAAAACCCCAACTGAAAAGTCTCCCAGAAAATTTGAGAACGGTCAAAAAGGCGAACAAAAAAGACTCTCACTTGAGCTAAAGGTCTTAGCTGACGTGGGTATCGTGGGCTACCCTAATTCCGGAAAATCAACCCTTTTAGCCAAACTCTCCCAGGCCAGACCTAAAATTGATGATTATCCTTTCACCACCCTCCACCCCAATTTAGGCGTGGTTAAAATGAAGAATTACCACAGCTTCATCTTAGCTGATATCCCCGGACTTATCCAGGATGCTCATAAGGGAAAGGGGTTAGGTCTGGAATTTTTAAGGCACATTCAGAGAACAAAGGTCTTAATCTTTCTTCTGGATGCCACCTCCCCTGATTTTAAGGAACAATTCCACACCTTAAAAAAGGAGATGAGGCTTTTCGACCCAGGTCTTTTGAAGAAAAAGGCAATTTTAGTATTAAATAAGATCGATCTTTTAACCAGCAGAAGATTCAAAATTAACCTTAATTCCCAGCTACCTCGATGCAGAATATCGGCGTTGACCGGGGAAGGCTTAGAAAAGCTTCTGAAACTTCTGGATAAAGAATTAAAAAGGGAAAAATAGCTTTGGAGATATCCAAGATAAAAGACTGGATCGCCCTGGCCACCGTTGAGGGTATCGGACCAAAAAGGTTTATCAACCTGCTCAACCATCTGGGAGATCCCCGGGAGGTTCTCTCCGCTTCGGTTAAAAGACTATCTGAGATTCCAGACATAGGTAAAGAAACCGCTAAAAACATAAAAAATAAAGTGAAATGGAAGACTGTGGAGGAGCAGTTAAAACTTTTTGAAAAATATTCAAAACAAAAAGATAACCAGATCAAATTCATTACCTATAAGGATTCAGATTATCCCGAGAATTTGAAAACGATCTACGATCCTCCCCCTTTTCTGTTCGTTCGGGGTGAGCTGAAAGATGAGGATAAAAAGGCATTAGCCATAGTGGGGACCAGAAGAGCCTCAGCATACGGAAAAAACGTTGCCGAGAAACTCGCATCCGAGTTGGTTGGAAGAGGGGTCACTATCATCAGCGGGTTAGCCCGGGGAATAGATTCCATTGGACATTTCACTGCTTTAAAGGGGAAAGGAAGAACCATAGCGGTTTTCGGTTCAGGATTGGATGTGATATATCCCCAAGAGCACGCCCGGTTAGCCCAGAGCATAACAGAAAATGGAGCTTTGATCTCGGAGTTCCCCCTGGGAACAAAACCCTTAGCTGAAAATTTCCCCAAAAGGAATCGACTGATCTCCGGACTTTCCCTGGGGGTGATAGTCATAGAGGCCCCCAAAAGATCCGGGGCACTCCTAACTGCTGAATGTGCCTTGGATCAAGGCCGGGAGGTATTCGCTGTTCCCGGAAATATCGGATCGAAAAAAAGCGAGGGGAGCAATGCTCTGATTAAAAAGGGTGCTGCCCTGGTCACATCGGTGGATGACATCTTAAGTGAATTGAAGGGTGTTTTAGGTTTTACCTCAGAAAAGGAGAAAATAAAATTGGAGACGACTCTATCTGAGGAGGAGAAAAGGGTCTTCAGTTTTTTATCTTTGGAGCCGAATCATATAGACAAGATTGCCAAAAAAAGCAATTTTAAAATACCCCAACTTTTGTCTGTTCTTTTATCTCTGGAGCTGAAGGGTCTGGTAAAACAGCTTTCAGGCAAGATGTTTGTGCGAACTCTGTAATCGGGAACATGAAAGTTGATCGAGAGGGAAATCACAGTAACCAATAGATTGGGATTGCATGCTCGACCATCAGCCATGGTGGTTCAGACGGCAAGCAAGTTCAAATCGGAGGTCAAACTCAAAAGAAAGGAACTGGAGATTAACGCCAAAAGTATAATGGGAGTGATGATGTTAGCCGCAGAAATGGGCAGCAAAATCGTGATTCTGGCAGAAGGTGAAGATGAAGCCCAGGCAGTGGAAGCTATGGCTAAACTATTTGAGGATAAATTCGGAGAGGAATAGAGAACCGACTTTAAAAATGGAAGAAGAAGGAAAAAAACAAAACAAAATCCTTACCGGCATCCCGGCCTCACCCGGCATAGTTATGGGAAAGGTTCATCTTCTGGACAGGGAACTTCTGCAGATCAAAGAGGAAAAGCTGAAACCGGAAGAAGTGGAACACGAGATCCAGAGATTTAAAAAGGCGCTTAACGACACCAAGGAAGAACTCCTCAAGATAAGAGAAAAGGTTAAAAAAAGCATGGAGTCAGCACAGGTTAAAATCTTCGACGCTCAGATCCTGATCTTAGATGATGAGATTATAAACCAGAAGGTGATCAAAGAGATTTCGGAATCTATGACCAACGCTGAGTTTGTATACAAAAAAACTATCCAGGATACCATAAAAGCCATCTCCAATGCTAAGGGTGAGTATATGCGGGAGAGGGTTTATGACATAGAGGCTGTGAGCAACAAGCTACTGTATAACCTTTTAGGCATCAAGCATTTGACCACTGCCACGCTCTCCTCTCAGGTGATCCTTATGGCCCGTTCCCTTTCCCCAGGAGATGTAGTGCATATGAGAAAAGATAAGGTATTAGGTTTTGCCGCTGATTCAGGTGGAGGAACCTCCCATGTGGCTCTTCTGGCCAAAGCCCTGGGAATACCCGCAGTTCTGGGATTGAAGAATGGATTCAAGCAGGTAAGTGAAAAACAGGCCATTATCCTGGACGGAGACAGAGGTGTTATCATCCTCTCGCCTGACCAGGAAACCTTAAAGGAATATGAATCCAAAAGAAAAAATATTTTAGAGAGAAAAAGAAGACTTCTGGATTTGAAAGCTCTTCCCTCAGAAACCTTGGATCGCAGAAAGATCCAGCTCCAGGCTAACATTGAGCTTCCAGAGGACGTGGATTCCGCTTTAAACTTCGGTGCAGAAGGGATAGGGGTATACCGCACCGAGTATCTTTACCTGACTGAATCTGCCTTTCCCTCCGAGGAGGAACAGTATAAAGCCTACAAAAAGGTTCTGGAGAAGATGTCTCCTCATCCGGTGGTTATCCGCACTTACGATTTGGGTGGTGACAAATTCAGGCACGGTGTGGACGAAACATATGAGGCCAACCCTTTCCTGGGATGGCGGGCTATTCGAGCCTGTCTGGATTTGCCCTCTATCTTCAAAACCCAGCTTAAAGCCATGCTCCGGGCGAGCACAACCGGAAACTTAAAGATAATGTTCCCCATGATCTCCGGAGTGGAGGAACTCAGAAAGGCTAAAAAGATGCTGGATGAAGTCAAAGGGGAGCTCCAATCCCAAAAAATTCCTTTTGATGAGAACTCAGAGCTGGGGATAATGATCGAGATCCCCTCAGCCTGCTTGGTAGCTGATTCCCTGGCCCAGGAGTGCGATTTCTTCAGCATCGGGACAAACGATTTGATCCAGTACAGCCTGGCCGTGGATCGGGGGAATGAGAGAGTGGCAAATCTTTATGAAACTTTTCATCCGGCGGTTCTGAAACTGATAAAACAGACCATAGACTCAGCACACAGAAACAATATCTGGGTGGGGCTTTGTGGAGAGATGGCATCCGATCCACTTGCCACCGTGTTATTATTGGGCATGGGTATAGATGAACTTTCCACCTCACCCCTGACCATACCCCAGATAAAAAAAATCATCAGATCCATTAGCTATAAGCAAGCAATAAAGATGACAGATGAGGTTTTAAATCTAACCCGGGTGGAGGAGATAAAAAAAGCCTTAAGGGAAGACTATAAAGGGAGATTCGGGCAGGAGGAATTGCTGTGTCTGTATTAGATGATCAAAATGGTATAAAAAAAATAGATGCCCGCAATATGTATGAACTGATCTATAATTTCCCCTCCCAGCTTCAACACGCCTTGAAAATAGCTCGGGAGCTTACCCTGCCCTCTTTAAGAAAAGATGAGATCAAAAACATTATCCTAACCGGAATGGGTGGCTCTGCAATCGGGGGAGATCTGATCCGCTCCTACCTGTCTTATGAATTCGAACTCCCTTTTTTCATCTGCAGAAATTACACCCTGCCCCATTTTGTGGACAAAAATTCTTTGGTCTTTGTCTCCAGCTACTCCGGCAATACCGAGGAGACCTTATCCGCCTACCGACAAGCAAAAAAGATCGGAGCAAAAATCATCTCCATCTCCTCAGATGGTGAGCTTTTGAAATTATCCGAAAGGGATGGCTTTCCCTTCCTAAAGATACCCCCGGGCTATCCCCCCAGAGCAGCTTTAGGTTACTCCTTTGTTCCCATCTTTGTTTTCCTGGAAAGATTGGGATTTGTTTCTGGAAAAATCAAGGACTTCGAAAAAACCATACAGTTTCTGTCTTCAAGAAGGGAAAAATATTCCTTTAAGATAAGTTCTGAGAAAAATATTGCCAAAAATATAGCTGATGAGCTTTTCAACAAGCTTCCCATAATTTATTCCGGAGCCGATCATTTCGATGCCGTCGCTTACAGGTGGAAGGGGCAGATCTGCGAGAACTCCAAGATGCTCTGCTTTAACAACGTCTTCCCGGAGTTCAATCACAACGAGCTGGTGGGGTGGGAGATCCTGTCGGGTATGGAAGAGAAAATAGTAGTGGTACTGCTTGAAGACCAAAAGGATCATCCTCAGATCAAAAGGAGAATGGAGATAGTCAAGGGCATAATCCAAAAAAAGGGAGCAAAAGTAATTGAGCTGGAAAGCGAAGGGGAAAATCTCCTATCCCGGATCTTCTCTTTGATTCAGTTGGGCGATTTTGTCAGTTTCTATTTAGCTGTATTAAACCAGGTGGATCCCACTCCGGTAAAGCTCATCGATTACCTCAAATCCGAGCTAGCCAAATAAAACTTGCAAAAAAAATTCTCAGATCTAGCGTTTTATAAAACCCCATCAATACTAAATAAGGTTTGACATTGGTTATCTTTATTGAGAAGATAACAATTTTGTTGACAGATGGATTGAATATTGTAATTTAAATTAAAAAGAGTACATTATTAAGTATTTAACATACAGGAGGAAAAATTGAAGGTAATAATTCCGGTGGCCGGGATTGGGACCAGGCTCAGACCTCATACCCATACCGCGCCCAAAGGTCTATTGCACGTGGCAGGCAAACCTATCTTAGGACATATTCTGGATAGATTGAAAAAGCTGGATATAGTGGAGATCATCTTCATAATCGGATTTTTAGGGGAAAAGATCGCAGATTATGTGAAGAAAAACTACGACTTCAAATCCAGGTTCGTTTATCAGGAGCATTTGAGAGGATTAGGCTTTGCTCTTAATCTGGTTAGCCCCAGAATAATAAAAGACGAGCCGTTGCTTATAATCCTGGGTGACACCATAATAGAGACGAATTTAGGATCGGTTTTGAAAAAAAATCAAAATGCGTTAGGCACACACTGGGTGGACGATCCCAGAAGATTCGGAATCGTGGAAATGGAAAAGGGATGGGTTAAAAGATTGGTGGAGAAACCAGAACACCCTACATCCCATCAGGCCATAGTGGGCGTATATTACATCACCAACACTTCACTTCTCAAGGAATGTTTAAATGAGATCATACGAAAAAACATAAAAACAAGAGGTGAGTATCAGCTCACCGATGCTCTTCAGCTAATGATCAACCAGGGATCGAAGTTTTCCACCTTCGACATCGAGGGGTGGTATGATTGCGGAAAACCCGAGACTTTGCTGGAAACCAACCAGCACCTTCTGCAGAAAACGAAGCTGAAAAGAAAAATACCAGGTTCTGTCTTGATCCCACCGGTTTATGTCTCACCCACCTCCAAGATAATAGACTCGGTAGTAGGTCCTTTTGTATCGGTGGCAGATGATGCGGTGATAAGAAACTCCATTATTCGTAACTCCATTGTGGGAGAGGAAGCTGAGATCAACTTCTGTCTTCTGGAATCGTCTCTGGTGGGAATTGGCGCTGAGGTTAACGGAACATTCCAGAAACTCAACGTGGGGGATTCATCCGTGGTGGGAGTTTATTAAGTAAATGAAAGATTTCTAAAAATATTGAATTCAATAAAAGGAAGGAACTTATGCCAGGCAGAGATTTTTTCTTTACCTCGGAGTCGGTGACCGAAGGTCACCCGGACAAAGTATGCGATCAGATCTCCGATGCAGTACTAGATGAGGTAATGCGACAGGATTCTTTAGGCAGGGTGGCTTGCGAAACCTTCATTACTGTGGGACTGGTCATTGTGGGAGGTGAGATCACCACCAAAGGATATGTGGATTTGCCCAGGCTGGTGAGAAAATTAATTAAGGATGTGGGCTATACCAATTCAGCTTATGGCTTCCACTATGATTCCTGTGCCATCCTTAACGCCATCGGATCTCAATCACCTGATATCTCGCAGGGTGTGGATGTAGGCGGAGCAGGGGATCAGGGGCTGATGGTGGGATATGCCTGCAAGGAGAGCCCTGAATATATGCCTTTGCCCATTATGCTGGCTCATAAACTTTGCAGAAGACTGGCTGAGGTCAGAAAGAAAAACATCCTGGGCTATCTGGGCCCGGACGGAAAATCTCAGGTCACCGTGGAATACAAAAACGGGATACCCCAGCGGGTCGATTGTGTGGTGCTTTCCACACAGCATACCCAGGATATCTTAGATCCCACTGCAAAGAAAATAACCGAGGAATCCAAACAACAGTTGATCCAGAAAGTGATAAAGCCGGTCATAGAAGATAAATATTTAGATGATAAAACCAGGTTCTTAATCAATCCCACGGGAAAGTTCATTATCGGTGGCCCGCAGTGTGATACCGGCATGACCGGAAGAAAGATCATCGTGGACACCTATGGAGGCAGGTCACACCACGGAGGGGGTGCCTTCTCCGGAAAGGATCCCACCAAAGTGGATCGCTCCGCCTCCTATATGGCAAGATACATCGCCAAAAACATTGTGGCCGCAGATCTAGCTGAAAAGTGTTCGGTTTATCTCGCTTACGCTATAGGAATTACCGAACCCATCTCCATAATGGTGGAGACCTACGGCAGTGGTAAGATTCCCAATCCTGAAATTGTCAGACTAATTAAAAACAACTTCGACCTTACCCCAAAGGGGATGATCCAGATGCTCAACCTCAGAAGACCCATATACAAGGAAACTGCTGTTTATGGGCATTTTGGCAGAGAGGAGCCCAACTTCACCTGGGAGAAACTGGATAAGGTCAAGGAGCTTCAAGCTGTCTCAAGCAAGGTATAAGGCAAAAGAACAAACCAAAGGAGAAATAGATGAGATATGATATAAAGGATGTCAAATTAGCACAAAAGGGAAGGTTAAGAATCGAGTGGGCGGAGAAGTACATGCCGGTCCTGAGATTGATCAGAAAAAGATTCGTCAAAGAGAAACCTCTGAAAGGTATCAAACTCTCAGCCTGCTTGCATGTTACAACTGAGACTGCCAATTTAATGTATACTTTAGCCGCAGGTGGCGCGAAGTGTGTTCTGTGCGCCTCCAATCCGCTTTCAACTCAGGACGATGTGGCAGCATCACTGGTAAAGGATTTCAAAATTCCCGTCTTCTCAATCAAAGGGGAGAGCAACAAGGTCTATTACCAGCACATATACAGCACCCTGGATTTAAAACCTGATATCACCATGGACGATGGAGCTGACCTGGTCTCCACCCTGCACTCCAAAAGAAAAAGTCTGTTGTCTAATATAATAGGCGGAACCGAGGAAACCACCACCGGTGTGGTGAGATTAAAATCGATGGCTAAACACGGAGTTTTAAGATACCCCATTATTGCGGTAAACGATTCCAGGACCAAACACTTCTTCGACAACCGTTATGGAACAGGCCAATCCACCGTGGATGGAATCCTGCGGGCAACCAATTATCTTTTAGCAGGATCAAAGGTCGTAGTGGCTGGATACGGGTGGTGCGGCAGGGGATTTGCCAGCAGAGCCAAA
>JBARPA010000269.1:0-8517 GCA_049642665.1 Candidatus Zixiibacteriota bacterium | reverse complement strand
CCCATAGAGGGGTCCAATTTTAAAATGAAGGTGGATACGGTAGTGGTAGCTATTGGCAATAGTTCTCATCCCCTGGTGCCTCAGACTACCCCGGGTTTGGAACTGAATAAGTGGGGCAATATCATTGCGGATCCGGAAACCGGACAAACCTCCAGAAAGGGTGTTTTCGCAGGAGGGGACATCGTTACCGGAGGTGCTACGGTAATTTTAGCTGCTGGTGCTGGAAAAAAGGCAGCCCGGGCCATCGATGCCTATCTTAAAAATCTCTGAGAAAACAACTAAAAGATTTTATAAACGAAGAAGGTAAAAGATAGCCCTTCTTTGTTATTGAATTTTCTTGTTACAAAAAATATAGAACTTTTTACGTATAACCGATCAAAATAGCTCAGAATGGTAATCTAAGCCCTTTTCATTCAGATGTCTTAACCAGATTTCGCTTGACATCCTTTTTGGTATAGGTTAATTTCGAGACTATGAAAATAAACTTAATAGATTTAAAAGACGAATTAGACACCCTTCAATTCCAGGTATCTCCGCAGGAGCTGGATTTGAAATTTGAAGGAGCGGATTTTTCCAAACCGGCGTTGGTGGAACTGACCTTAAGAAGAAACGGAGACAGCTATTATTGCAGCGGAGAAGCGAAAACCGAGGTAAGGCTGGAATGTTCAAGGTGTCTGGAACCTTATTCCCCCACTCTTAAGGCAAAATTTGATTTTTTTGTCAGAGTGGAGAAAGATAGAATCCAGATCGAGTACCAGGATCAAGCTGAACCACTGGTTTTTCCGGGCAATCAATTTTTCTCCGTAGACAGTTTGATAGAGGAAGCTATTTTATTAAGCTTGCCCTTAAAGCCCCTTTGTTCAGAGGACTGTAAGGGTCTGTGCCCGGTGTGTGGAGCTAATCTAAATATCTCCACGTGTCAGTGTAAAAAGGAAAAACCGGATCCCAGATGGGATAAATTGAAAGATCGTCTGAAAGGATAAAGATTATGCCATTACCTAAACGGAGACATTCTAAAACCAGAGGTGCCAAGAGACGCACCCACTGGAAATTAAGAGCACCCCAATTGGTGGAGTGTTCGCATTGTCATCAGGTTAAACTCCCGCATCATATCTGCCCTAACTGTGGATATTACGATGAAAGGGAAGTCGTCCCGGCAAAGGAAACCAAGACTTAGAGTTCAATCTTAAAAAAGATGGCATCAAATAAAATCAGAGTAGCCCTTGATGCTATGGGTGGTGATTATGCACCTCAAGCGTTGGTGCAGGGAGCACTTTTAGCTTTACAGGAGGCTAAGGAAAAGATCGATTTGATTCTGGTGGGGAATAAAGGGGAGATAGAATCGGAGCTTAACAGTTCAACGCTTCCCATCCCTCCCCTGAATATCAAACACGCTCGGGAATCCATTTCCATGGAGGAACAGGCCACAGAGGTCATAAGAAAGAAAAAGGATTCCTCCATCGCTGTGGGCATGAATCTACTTAAGGAAAAGAAGGTGGATGCATTTATCTCCGGAGGTAATACCGGGGTGGTTATGGCTACCGCACTTCTTAAAATGGGAAGGATAGAAGGGGTGGCCCGGCCAGCCATTGCCTCCTTCCTTCCTTCGGAAAAAGGAATCGTGGTGGTGCTGGATGTGGGAGCCAATGCCGAATGTAAACCTCAGAATCTTTATCAATTCGCCTTGATGGGAAGCATCTATTCCAACTATGTTTTGAAGCTTAGAAATCCAAAAATTGGTCTCCTCTCCATCGGTCAAGAACAGACCAAAGGAAACGAGTTGATTCTGGACACCCATAAACTCCTCTCTCGCAGCCCCTTGAACTTCGTGGGGAATGTGGAGGGAAGGGACGTATTGAAAGGAACCTGCGATGTGGTAGTCTGCGATGGCTTCGTGGGGAATATAGTTCTGAAATTTGCGGAAAGCATTGATGGTTTTTTGGTTTCCCTGGTGAGAAAAAGGGTCAAAGAAAGCCTCCTTTTCCGATTGGGAGCTTTTCTTCTGAAAGTATCTTTAAGAGATCTCAAGAAATCCTTAGACTATGCTGAATATGGAGGAGCACCTCTTTTGGGTGTGGATGGAGTTTGTATCATCTGCCACGGCGAATCCTCACCTAAAGCCATAAAAAATGCTATAAAGCTGGCATGTAACATGGTGAAAAATGAAGTCAACTCCCATATTAAAGAGAGAATTACTCAAAACTCACATATATTAAAGGAAACCCATGAACAATAAAATTAGTGCACATATAGTCGGTACAGGATCAGCTACCCCCGACAGAATCTTGACCAATTTAGATCTGGAAAAGATGGTGGAGACCTCGGATAAATGGATAACGGAGAGAACGGGAATCAAGGAGAGAAGAATTGCAGACCGTGGAACAGCAGCCTCCGATCTGGCATTGGAGGCTTCCCGGAAAGCGATGCAGGAAGCAAACATAACCCCAGAGGAGATAGATTTGATCCTTATAGGAACTGTAACCCCCGACTTTCTCCTTCCCTCTACTGCTTGTATACTTCAGGATAGATTAGGTGTCAAGAATGCAGGTGTTATGGATATTGCGGCTGCCTGTTCGGGTTTCATCTACGGGTTGTCTATTGCACAAGCTTACATTATCTCTGAGAAGTATAAGAACATCTTGGTGATCGGAGTTGAAATATTATCTAAAATAACAGACTGGACCGATCGGGATACCTGTGTCCTATTTGGGGATGGGGCTGGAGCGGCTGTGGTTCAGGCTGCTAATTCGGACAAAGGTATCGTTTCCACCTACCTTTCAGGGGATGGCTCCCTGGCTAATCTTTTACACATACCTGTGGGTGGCACAAGAACACCTTTAACCCCGGAGAACATCCACCAGAAATCTCATTTTATTCAGATGAAAGGGAGCGAGGTTTTTAAATCAGCAGTCAGATCCATGGGAGATGCAGCCCAGAAGGTCATAGATATGGGTGACATCTCACCTGAGGATGTGGACCTTTTGATTCCTCATCAGGCCAATATCAGGATAATCGAGGCTACTGCCAAAAGAGTAAAACTACCCATGGATAGAGTTTATGTTAACATCGACAGATACGGTAACACCTCGTCAGCCTCGGTTCCCATAGCTTTGGATGAAGCCAGAAAAAATGGAAGAATTAAGGGGGGGAGCAATGTGGTCTTGGTAGCTTTCGGCGCAGGGTTCACCTGGGGCTCGGCTTTGCTCAGATTCTAATAAGATTTGAAAATGAGAAATTTTGCCTTTATTTTTCCAGGTCAGGGTTCACAGTATGTGGGAATGGCTAAAGATCTTTACCAGTCCTCCTCTGAGGTTAAAGAACTTTACCAAAAAGCCAATCAAATCCTGGAATTTGATCTGGCTGGCACATCCTTTGAAGGTCCCCAGGAGGTTCTGGTTCAGACCAGATACACTCAGCCGGCAATATTTGTTCACAGCATGGCTTTATGGCAACTCTTAAAAAAAAATGACTTGAAACCATCTTTTGTTGCTGGCCACAGCCTGGGTGAGTATTCGGCTGGTGTTGCTGCAGAGGTTTTCTCCTTTGAGGATGCGCTTTTAGCAGTTAAAAATCGCAGCGATTTGATGCAGAAGGCCTGCGAAAAAAATAAAGGAACCATGGCAGCATTGATCGGGCTTTCTCAATCACAGGTTTTAGAAATCTGTGAGGAAGCCTCTGATGCGGGTATAGTTCAACCTGCTAATTTTAACTCCGGGGAACAGGTGGCCATTTCCGGAGAGTTAAAGGCGGTGGAGAAAGGAATGGAGCTGGCTAAATCCAGAGGTGCCAGAATGGCCAAGCTTTTGCCAGTGGGAGGCGCTTTTCATTCCGAGCTAATGAGACCTGCTGGGGAAGGTATGCAGAAGGTTCTGTCCCAAATCAAGATGAATTCCGCGTCGATTCCCCTGGTGGCAAATGTAACTGGCAGATCAGTTTCGGATCCACAGGAGATACAAAAGCTTTTGACTCAGCAGATCACCCAGCCGGTTTTGTGGTATCAATCCATGCAATTCATTTATGATCAGGGGATAAGAGATTTTTTGGAAATCGGCCCGGGCAAGGTTTTGCAAGGGCTTTTAAAACGGTCACTTAAGGATGTTAACCTGTATGGAATAGATACGCTCTCAGATTTAGAGAATTTTTTAAATTTTAGTGACAAGCCTTCAGACTTTGCTGGATAGATCTAATACTCTGTTACTAAAGAATAGATTGGTATTTTGAAATGAGGCTTAAAGAAAAAATTGCAATAGTCACCGGAGCAGCCCAGGGAATTGGCCAAGCAATTGCCCAAAAGTTTGCTCAGGAAGGGGCAGTAGTAGTCATATGTGATATCAATCTGAAGGGGGTAGAAAAGGTTTCCAATGAATTAAGAGGGAAAGAATTTCCCAATCTGTTTTTGCAGCTTGATGTTTCGGATTCCCATCAGGTTGAGGAAACCATAAAAAAAATCTTGCAAAAGTACAATCGAATCGATATTTTAGTCAACAATGCTGGTATTACTAGGGATAACCTTTTGATTCGAACTACTGAATCTGAGTGGGACAGAGTCTTAGCAGTTAATCTGAAAGGCGCTTTTAATATGACCAGGTCCGTGGCCAGGATTATGATGAAACAAAGATCTGGTAAAATAGTTAATATCACTTCAGTGGTGGGTTTGATGGGAAATGCGGGACAGGTAAACTACTCGGCCTCAAAGGCCGGTATGATAGGATTAACCAAGTCTGCTGCCAAGGAGTTAGCACCTCGGGGGATAACGGTCAACGCCGTTGCTCCGGGTTACATCCTCACTCCCATGACCGAAAATCTACCCCCAAAAGCTAAAGACGGTTTCCTGTGTTCAATCCCTCTGAAAAGGGAAGGCAGGCCGGAGGATGTAGCTAATTTGGTTTTATTTCTGGCTTCAGATGAAGCAGATTATATCACCGGACAGGTGATTCAGGTTGACGGAGGTCTATTAATGTAAACAGGTTAAACCATCAAGGAGGTAAAGCATGTCAGTAGAACAACAGGTAAAGGAGATCATCGTCGAGCAATTAGGAGTGGACCCTGCTCAAGTTAGCGATGAGGCTTCCTTTGTGGATGATCTGGGAGCTGATTCTCTGGATACAGTTGAACTGGTTATGGCCTTGGAGGAGAAATTTGGACTGGAGATTCCGGATGAGGATGCTGAGAAAATCACTAAAGTGGGAGAGGCGATTAAATATATAAAGGAGAAAACCGCAGGAAAAGAATCATAGTAAGATTAAGATCAACTTAAATTATCTTGGATCGGTATGATGAAGAAAAGAGTTGTAGTAACCGGTATGGGTGCCGTTACTCCGGTGGGGAATTCAGTGGAGGAATTCTGGGAGGCTTTGAAATCCGGGAAATCCGGAATAGATCGGGTGACCAGATTCGATCCCGCTGATTTTACCACCCAGATAGCTGGGGAGGTGAAAAACTTCGACCACTCGAATTACATAGACAAAAAGGAGGCTCGAAGGATGGACAAGGCGGAGCATTACTCTATTGTTTCCTCCCAGCAAGCCTATGATGATGCCAAGCTGAGTTCAGATTCTTTTGATGCTTACAGAGCCGGAGTGATTATTGGTAGCGGTATCGGGGGAATCGAAACCTTGGAGAAACAGATTTCAATTCTTTCCGAAAAAGGACCCTCCAGAGTCAGTCCCTTCTTTATACCTATGATGATAATAGATATGAGCGCAGGTCTGGTTTCCATAAGATTTGGCTGTAAAGGACCCAATTATGCCACGGTATCAGCCTGTGCTACCAGCGTCCATGCTATTGGTGATGCTTTCAAGATTATTCAAAGAGGGGATGCTGATATTATGATAGCCGGAGGAACCGAAGCCACCATTACTCCCTCTGCCCTGGCTGGATTCTGTTCTGCCCGGGCCATCTCCACCCGAAATGACGAACCTCAGAGAGCATCCCGTCCCTTTGATAAAGAACGGGATGGCTTTGTCATGTCAGAGGGATCAGGAATTGTGATCCTGGAATCCCTGGAGCACGCCCAGAAAAGAGGTGTGAAAATCTATGCGGAGATAGTGGGTCTGGGTATGAGCGGTGATGCTTATCATATCACTGCACCCAGTCCGGAAGGAGGGGGAGCTGCCCGTTCCATGATTCTGGCTTTAAAGGATGGAGATCTATCTCCGGATTCGGTGGATTATATAAACTCCCATGGCACCGCCACTGAACTGGGAGATATAGCAGAAACCATAGCCATAAAAAAGGTATTCGGAAAACGGGCTTATCACATCCCGGTGAACGCTACCAAGTCTATGGTGGGTCACCTTCTGGGTGCAGCAGGCGCTGTAGAGCTTATAGCCGCCATCAAATCGATGGAGGAAGGTGTTCTTCATCCCACCATCAATTATGAGTTTCCTGATCCGAGATGTGATCTGGATTATGTTCCCAATAAGTTAAAAGAAAAAGAGATAAACGTGTTTATCTCCAACTCCTTCGGTTTCGGAGGTCACAACATCACTATTGCAGTTAAAAAATTCATGGAATGAGGTTACATTTAGGCTCTCTTTTAAGAAAAATTCTAAAAAAAGACTCCGGGGATCTTTCCCAGCTTCAATCCAGGTTAGGTTTTTTCTTCCGGGATCAAACCCTGTTGCAGCAGGCCTTAACCCATCGCTCGTTTTGCGAGGATAGGGATTCCTCCTACGAGAGGCTTGAGTTTTTGGGGGACTCGGTTATCGGGTTGATCATCTCCCAGTTCTTATATGAAAACTTTCCCCGTAAAGCCGAAGGTGACTTGACTAAAATCAAAGCTTCCCTGGTAAGCGAAATTACTTTGGCCCAGGTGGCCCAGTCCATATCCCTGGGCGAATTCATACGGATGAGTAAGGAGGAGAAAAAAGCCGGGGGCCAGGAAAAGGCATCCATAACCTCCGATGCCTATGAAGCTCTTATAGGAGCTGTGTTTTTGGATGGAGGGCTTTCTCAGACTACAAGAATAATAGACAAACATATTTTGTCCCGGATTTACCAGATCATAAAAAATGAATCTTTTCGTAATTATAAAGGGGAGTTACTTGAATGCCTTCAAGCTCAAGGGAGAAGGCTTCCTCGTTATCAGGTCCTGGAGGAAAAAGGACCCGATCACGAGAAGAAATTCGTCATAGCTGTTTTTGTCAAAGGAGATGAATGGGGTAGGGGTTCCGGGACCACGAAAAAGGAGGCGGAACAAAACGCAGCTAAGATGGCTCTGGAGAAATTTGAGGAAAAAGAAAAACCCAGGTAATCTAAGGGATTAATTTCAAACCAGCTTGAATTCAAGCTGGGGATTTTTTTTGACGAAGTTGACAAAAGCAGGATCACTGAGATGGAATCTCATGTTTTAAAGAGTTTTGAAAGTGCATTTGAGCGTCACGCTAATTTTTTTTGACTTTTACCAAGAATTGCCAAAAAGTCCTTGACAGCAGAAATTCAAAATTATAATTTAAGTTTGATGCAAAGAAGATACTTTTGGTATTGTTGTTTTGAGATAACTTTTTATTTAGAAATGAGAGGAGGTGAGTTATGAGACAAAGTAAATGTTTGGTTTTCGTTTTGTTCTTGGTTTCATTTCTTCTGATAACATCCAATATTTATGGGGTAAAGATGAAGAGCCAGTGTATCGGAGCAGGAGGGGTGATCGGCTCCAGTTCGGGCAGTTACAAAGTATCAGCTACCGTGGGTCAGACCGCCATAGGGAAATCAGTAAACTCCTACTGGGCTTATCACGGTTTCTGGAATCCTGCGATTATAACTACAGATGTGGAAGAGGATATGGATGTCATTTTACCTGGTGATTTCAACTTGTCCCAGAACTATCCCAATCCCTTTAATCCCCAGACGGTGATCGAATATGCTCTACCCAGGGATTCTCGTGTCAGCATTGTGGTTTACAATGTCCTGGGACAGAAGGTTAAAATATTGAAAGATGAGTGGGAAGAGGCAGGTTACAAATCTGTGAGCTGGGATGGAACAAATCAGAGCGGACAGGAGGTTGGAACCGGAATATATTTCTATAAGATTCATGCTTGTGATTTCGTCAAAACCAAAAAGATGGTGCTGCTGAAGTAAAGAGTGCAGAGTAGAGAGTATAGAGCTGGATATTGAAAGGGGAGCGGAGGGTTTTTATGCCCCACAGCAAGGGCAAAACGTTAGTTGTTTCCACACCATTAAATAAATCTCCCAAAAATGAAAGGAGTATGTAATGAGGAGGTCTTTAATTTTTTTTGCAGCACCCCTTTTGGTGTTTTTTCTTATAAGTTCAGCTTTTGCACCTACTGATCCCATTCCTCACATGATTAACTATCAGGGGATGTTAACCAACGATGAGGGGACTCCATTAAATGGTCTTTATGATCTGACTTTCAGGATCTATGATGTTCCCTCGGGAGGAACTGCATTGTGGACCGGAAATTTCAACGATGAAGAGGTACTGAACGGATTATTCAATGTTATATTGGAAATCCCCCCTTCTGTTTTCAATGGAGCCGAAAGGTATATGGGGATCAC
>JBARPA010000268.1:0-2652 GCA_049642665.1 Candidatus Zixiibacteriota bacterium | reverse complement strand
CCAGTATTCATAATCGATCATCAAAGGAACATATAAATCGATATCCTTCCAGGTCTCTACCAGATCATTGGCAATCGTTTCGACATCTTTGGTAAGAGATTCCTCCCAGTCTTTTAGATTCTCTTTTGTAGCCATACCAAACAATCTGAGCAATTGACGGTATATCCATCCTGTTTCCCCTGTCCCCAGTTTTCTCGTGACACATCTCTCCCTCATACGGTCTGCCAGGTAAGTGTAAATTTGGGGTCCCGGAAAGAAATTAACAAAGTATTCAATCGTGGAACCTTTCCTTTCGGACCGGCGCGACTGAAGATACCCATCCACCGGTATATCCATAGCATTGAAGATATGGGCATGGACGTCTATGATTGGAGTCACTTTACCCTCCCTGTTAAATTACAGTTGATTTATTACATAATTTGTCTTTTATATTTTACCCCTCGATTTTCAAATATGCCCAGCATAGATTTATCTGTACTACAAAATTATAATAACTGCTGATTTCAGTCAAGTAAAATATTTTTACTGATGAATCAATCAGCTTCGGCAATTGTTATTACCGAAGCATCAGTAAACTCAAAGTAATTAAAGGTGTCTTATCTCTTGATTGCCTTTAATACAAAAACGGTATAAACAATTTGGTTTTTTTCATATAGCTTTCATAGGCAGTGCCAAAAAAACGTATGTTCTCAGCTTCCTCTATTTTAGCAGTTATTGTCCAGAAGAGAGTTGTAATAACAGCCAAACAAAAACCAATCCAGGAAGGGTGTTTGAAAAACACTCCCCAGATCCCAAATACTCCCGAACTATACATAGGATGCCGAATGTAGCGATAAGCCCCAACTGTTACTAATTCAGATGTCTTCTCGATACCTATCAACGTGAGATCATCATTCCGCTCGCTTTTGGGATTCCCGACCATACGCAATAGTTGAAAACCGTGAATTACCAAAAACACAGATAAAATCAACAAAAGCCAGGAAATTATCTGATGAATACTAAAGGATTCATAAAACCAATAATCGATATTCAACAGAACTAAAGCAACAATTGCTTCAAAGGCAAAGAAACGGTAAAACCCATGGGATCGAGGATTACGCAATGACTCCCAGGACATATAGACGAATCCTGCAGTTGCACCCAGAAAAATAATTAATTTTAACAGGTCAGACATATCGCCTTACTTTACAATCGTAGAAAGCCCAGCATAGGTTTATCTGTGCCATAAAATTACAATCACAGACAATTTTATGCAAGTAAAATCTTTTTCCTGAGGGACTAATCAGCTTCTGCAAGTGTTATTAGCTAGCATCAGAGTGTAATCCAACCGCATATCTGCTGAGCCTGTTGAAAAATGTCATTCTGAGTCCCCCGCACTGGCGGGGGGCGAAGAATCTCAAATTTGTTACATATTGAGTTTATTAGATTCTTCACCCGCTGAATGCGGGTTTAGAATGACACAAGGGTTGTCCTCGATGTATCGGCATTAGGAAATGCCGATGCTTAAGTCTATAATCAGCTTCAGCAATTACTGTTATCGAAGCGTCAAAAAGAAATCAAAAATACCAACGCACAAAGATAAGGGTTTTACTGCTAATTAATGATTCAGAGACATCGTCATCATTATCGAATTGGCCGACGAAAGTATAGTTCAATTGGGCTTCTCCTCCCAGGCTGAAATGATCCGCAAAGAAATATTCCCCGCCGATCGCAGGACCAATCCGCAAATCTGTCTTAGACCGATCGTATTCGGAGTGCCCATTCCACCGATCATCAAAGCAACTTGAAATGTGGACGAACCCAAATCTTGTACCATAATAAACATTTACCTTTCCCTTATTTGTCATAGAGAAAATACCACACCCGAGAACGAAGACCCTGTAAGAGGTTTTGCGATCTGTCCCATTCTCTTTTGAGTAGGAGTGCCGCCACAGCCCAATTTCTGGTTCAATCAGGAATCCCGGGGATATGAGAATTGGCATATAAAAACTCGGATAATCAAACAGAGTGACTCCCCCCTGGTCATAGAACATCAGAATTTCCCTACCCATGCTTACTCCGATACCAAAGCTGGGTGTTTTTTCCTGTGCATAAACCGGATTGGACATCAAGAAGAAAGCAATACCAAATAGGATAAGGCTTGCTTTTTTCATCTTCTCCTCCTTTTAAATTAAATGTTCTGTCATCAGGAACTGACTTAGCTTAAATTAAATTTATCCGCACTACAAAACTACAACAACTGATAATTTCAGGCAAGTAGAATCTTTTTTCTGAGGGATCAATCAGCTTCGGCAATTGTTATTACCGAAGCATCAGAAGGCTGGTCGGGCAAGGTGCCCGACCTACGAGGAATAAATCAATCGCCCTCCGTAGCCAGGGCTCCCAGCCCTGGAAAATGCTGTTACATTTCAATATTTCTGATTGGAATCCATCCGTATTCACCAGTAGATTTTTTTGACCAGGCCCATCCATTTACGAATTTATAAATGATAACTTCATCTCCTGCCTTTACATCCAGTTCATTAGCAGAATAATCGCAGAGCACAGTAGCCGTATCTCCTTGAATCTTCAGATATTGTTTAGGCACCCATCCTTTTTTTCCTATTCGGGTTTTACATTCAATCCAATTGGGCCAATCAGGATCCTCTGAGT